>JAOPVO010000079.1 GCA_025966155.1 Pseudonocardiales bacterium | reverse complement strand
TTCTTCGGGGGGTTCTCCGCGTACGCGATGGTCCCGTCGGGCTTCGTCGTGAACCACTCCGGGTTGCTGGTGACCCACGGATGGTCCGGCGCGGCCTGCAGCGCGAGATCCAGTGCCACCTCCATGCCCAGCGCCTGGGCCCGCTCCACGAAGGCGCGGAAGTCATCGAGCGTGCCCAGATCCGGGTGGATCGCGTCGTGGCCGCCGTCCTTGGACCCGATCGCCCATGGCGACCCGACGTCGTACGCGGCCGGCAGCAGGGAGTTGTTCGGTCCCTTGCGATTGACCGCCCCGATCGGGTGGATCGGCGGGAGGTACACGACGTCGAACTTCATGCCCGCGATGTAGTCCAGGTGCTTGGTCGCGTCGGCGAAGGTGCCGTGGCGAAGCGGGCGGGTCTTCGTCGCCAGCGCGGGGTCCAGAACAGCGCCGATCGAGCGCGGGAAGAACTCGTACCAGGCCCCGTAGAGCGCGCGCTCGCGGTCGACCCAGATCGTGTGCCGGGCGGATCTGGTCATCAGGTCGCGGACAGGGGCCTCGTGGGCCAGCAGCTGAACGTCGTCGGCCAGCGCCGGGCCGACCCGCTGAGCCAGACCGAGGCTCTCGTCGCGGAGCGCCGCCGCCACGGCGGCGAGGCCCGGCCGGTGCTCCTTCGGCACCAGGCGGGCGAGCTGCGTGAACAGCCGTGCGCCGTCCTCGAGATCGTTGGCGAGGTCGGCTGCGCCCTGGCCCGCGTCCAGCTTGACCGTCACGGCGTGGTGCCAGGTAGCCAGCGGATCGCCCCAGGCCTCGACGGTGAACGTCCAGAGGCCGGGCTCGTCCGGGGTGATTGTGGCGTGCCAGCGGTCCGACCCGGGCGCGCCCGGGGTCATCCGCAGGAAGGGGATGCGCCCGCCGGAGGGCTTGCGCACCGCGACGCTCGCGCCTACCGAATCGTGACCCTCCCTGAAGACGATTGCGGAGATCGGCACGTGCTCGCCGACAACCGCGCGGGCGGACAGCTGCCCACCCGCGACCACGGGACTAACGGAATTGAGACCAAGGCGACCAACCACGAGCGCCACCGTACCCAGCGCAGGTGCGCGCCAAGTGCCCGCCGAAAAGATCTTCGGCGAAGTCGCCCTCTGCCGGCGCGGGCGCCACCGGCGGAGCCCCGGGCCCGTTCCCTGAAAGACTCACAGCGTTTTCGGGGCCGTAATGGTTCGACGGTAAAGTGCGGCGGGTGAAAGCACTCCGCCGTCTGACAGTCCGCGCCGCATTCCCCTCCGAGCTGATTGGACTGGGCCAGATCGTCGCGAACCTGCGGTGGTCCTGGCACCCGGAATCCCGGGATCTGCTCGAGTCGGTCGACCCCCAGCTGTGGGCCAGCTGCGGCGGCGACCCGGGCAGGATGCTCGGCGAAGTCAGTGCCGACCGCCTGGCGGCCCTCGCGGCCGATCGCAAGTTCTGCCGCCGGCTCGCCGACATCGTCGACGAGCTCCAGGACTACTTGAACGCACCGCGGTGGTACCAGAACGAGCAGGCGGCCAACCCCGGCTCCCTGCCCAGCGCGATCGGCTACTTCTCGCCCGAGTTCGGCATCACCGAAGTCCTCCCGCAGTACTCCGGGGGCCTGGGCATCCTGGCCGGCGACCATTTGAAGGCGGCCAGCGACCTCGGCGTGCCGATCATCGGCGTCGGGCTGCTCTATCGGGCCGGCTACTTCACCCAGTCGCTGTCCCGCGAGGGCTGGCAGCTGGAGCGCTACCCGTCGCTGGACCCGCAGGGCCTGCCCATCAAGCCGCTGACCGACGCATCCGGCGCGCTGGTGAAGGTCTCCATCGATCTGCCCGAGGGCGGCCAGCTGCACGCGGCGGTCTGGAAGGCGCAGGTCGGGCGGGTGCCGCTGCTCATGCTCGATAGCGATGTCGAGGAGAACGACGCCGCCGGGCGCGGGGTCACCGACCGGCTGTACGGCGGCGGCAAGGAGCACCGGATGCTCCAGGAGCTGCTGCTGGGCGTCGCCGGCGTGCGGGCGATCCGGGCCTATTGCGCCACGACGGGCACCCCGGCGCCCGAGGTCTTCCACACCAACGAGGGCCACGCCGGCTTCCTGGGCCTCGAGCGGATCCGCGAGCTCATCACCGGAGCGGGCCTCTCCTTCGAGGACGCGCTGCAGGCGGTGCGCGCGGGCACGGTGTTCACCACGCACACCCCCGTGCCCGCCGGTATCGACCGGTTCGAGCGCACGATGATGCAGCACTTCTTCAGCGAGCACGGCGCCACCCCCGGGGTCCCGATCGAACGCATCCTCGAGCTTGGCGCGGAGGAGGACCCGTCCATGTTCAACATGGCGCACATGGGCCTGCGCCTAGGCCAGCGCGCCAATGGCGTCTCCCAGCTGCACGGCGAGGTCAGCCGCGGGATGTTCTCCTCCCTCTGGCCCGGGTTCGACTCCGCCGACGTCCCGATCGGCTCGATCACCAATGGCGTGCATGCGCCGTCGTGGATGTCGCGCGAGATCGCCGAGCTGGCCGAGCGGGTCGCCGGGCCGGCCGCGCTGGTGGACGGCGCCGGCTGGGAGGGCCTGGAGAAGATTTCGGACGCCGAGATCTGGAACATCCGAACTGACCTGCGCGGCCGCCTCGTCGAGGAGATCCGGGCGCGCCTGCGGGCGTCGTCCCTGCAGCGCGGATTCAGCGATGCGCAGCTGGGCTGGATCTCGACCGCGTTCGACCCTGACGTCCTGACGCTCGGGTTCGCCCGGCGCGTGCCGTCGTACAAGCGGCTGACGCTGATGCTGCGCGACCCCGACCGTCTCAAGTCGCTGCTGCTCAACCCCGAGCGCCCGGTCCAGATCGTCATCGCCGGCAAGAGCCACCCGGCCGACGACGGCGGCAAGGAGCTCATCCAGCAGATGGTGCAGTTCGCCGACCAGCACGATGTGCGGCACCGCATCGCGTTCCTGCCCGATTACGACATCGGCATGGCCCGCTATCTCTACTGGGGCTCCGATGTCTGGATGAACAACCCGCTGCGCCCGCTCGAGGCCTGCGGCACGTCCGGCATGAAGGCCGCGCTGAACGGCGGGCTCAACCTGTCGATCATGGACGGCTGGTGGGACGAGTGGTTCGACGGCGAGAACGGGTGGGCCATCCCGTCGGTCGAGGGCGATATCGACCCGGATGAGCGCGACACGATCGAGGCCGACGGCCTATATGACCTGATCGAGCATCAGGTGGCGACCCGGTTCTACAGCCGCGACAAGGGCGTCCCGACTCAATGGGTGGCTATGGTCAAGCACACGCTGGCCACGCTTGGCCCGAAGGTTCTGGCGACGCGCATGGTCCGCGACTACGTGCAGAAGCTGTACGCGCCGGCTGCCCACGCGGCGACCGTCATGACCGCGGACCAGTACGCCAAGGCCAGTGAGCTGGCTATCTGGCGCTCGCGGGTCATCGGCTCATGGCCGGGTGTCGCCGTGCGCTACGTCGACTCCCTGGTCGAGGGCGACCCGGAACTGGGCGGCACGCTGCGGCTGCGGGCCGAGGTCGCCCTGGGCGGGCTCTCCCTCGACGACATCGAGGTGGACGCGGTGTTCGGGGCGGTCGACGGCGAGGATCGGCTGCTGGACACCGACTCGATCGCGCTGACCGCGGGCGAGGCCATCGATGGGGCCGCCTTCTTCGAGGGCGATCTGCCGCTGCGCCGCACCGGGTCGTTCGGCTACACCGTTCGGGTGCTTCCGAAGAACGCGCTGCTGGCCAGCCCGGCCGAGCTCGGGGTCATCGCCAACGCCTGATCGTCAGCCTGCTGTTCTGTTCCGTCCGGTTCGCTGAGCGCGGCGTCCGTCCGGCCCTCGTGGCCGAGTCCGGGCGCCGCGTTCGGCGTTCTAGCCCGCGCGTTTCTAGCCGGCATCGGGGGCGAAGATGTCCTCGATGGCGCAGCCTAATGTGTGGGCGATGAGGAAGGCCAGCGGCAGCGACGGGTCGAACCGGCCCCGCTCGATGGAGATGACCGTCTGGCGCGATACGCCCAGACGCTGGGCCAGCTCGGCCTGCGACCAGCCCCGCGCGGCTCGCCGCTCGACGAGATCGTTCCGCATCAGCCGGCGCGGTGGTGGATGACCAGATAGCGGACAACTGCGTCCGTTACCGCAAGTGCCACCTGTGCGATCAGCGGCATGGCGGGCCGGACGTCGGCGTCAGCGAGGATCAGGGCGGCGGATCCGACGTCGCGGCGGCGAGGACATCGACGAATGCGCCGGCGCCGGCGCGCTGCATTCATTGCAGCTCGACGCTCTGCCGGCCGTGTGAGTCGGCGGTGACGGTGTGGTCGGTGACGAAGAGCCGGACGCCGAGCGCGGTCGCTGGATAGATCGCCGTCATCGCGGTTGACATCAGGCGTCAACCCATACGCCGCCTAGCGCTCCACGCGCAGGATCAGGCAGGTTCGGGCCGGGATCGTGCGCACCGATCCGCCCAGCGCCGAGGCGGATCCGGGCGTGGGCTCACCGCCGGGCTGGCTCGTGTCGATCACCGCCGAGTACGTCGCGGCCCACGGCGCCGCCGGCAGCGCGAACGGGATCGGCTCATCGCCCGAGTGGAGGATGGCCAGGTAAGAGTGGTCGATCACGAGCTGCCCGCGCGACCCGCGGCTGCGCAGGCCCCGCCCGTCCAGGTACATCCCGATCGTGCACAGCGAGCCATCGAACCAGTCCGGGTCGGCCAATTCGCGCCCGGACGGGTGGAACCACGCGAGGTCCTTGCACCCATCGCCGCCCGGCACCGCGCGGCCGGCGAAGAAGGCGCGCTGGCGGAACACCGGGGACGCCTTGCGCAGCGCGATCAATCGACGGGTCAGCGACTGGATGTCCGCCGTCTGCTGGGTCTCCGTCCAGTCCAGCCAGGAGATCGCGTTGTCCTGCATGTACGCGTTGTTGTTGCCCTGCTGCGTTCGCCACCGCTCATCGCCGGCGGTGATCATCGGCGCGCCCGTCGACAGCAGCAGCGACGTGAGCATGCTACGGACCTGGCGCAGCCGCATGAGCTGCACGTCGGCGTCGTCGGTCGGGCCCTCCACCCCGAAGTTGTTCGACCGGTTGTCGTCCGTCCCGTCGCGGTTGTCCTCGCCGTTGGCCTCATTGTGCTTGCGGGCGTACGACGCGAGATCGCGCATCGTGAACCCGTCGTGCGCGGTGATGAAGTTGATGGACGCGTACGGCAACCGCCCGTCATCCGCGTACAGGTCCGAGGATCCGGTGAGCCGGTACGCGAGGTCCCGCACACCATCGCCGCCGTGGGCCCAGAACGAGCGGAGGGTGTCTCGGTACTTGCCGTTCCACTCCGTCCATAAAGGCGGGAATTCCCCGACCTGGTATCCGCCGGCCCCCACGTCCCACGGCTCGGCGATCAGCTTGACCTGGCTGATGATCGGGTCCTGGTGGATCGTGTCGAAGAACGCCGACAGCTTGTCCACGTCGTAGAGCGAGCGGGCCAGCGCCGAGGCGAGGTCGAACCGGAACCCGTCGACGTGCATCTCGGTGACCCAGTACCGCAGCGAGTCCATGATCATCTGCAGCACGCTGTGGTGGCGCGCGTCGATCGTGTTCCCGCAGCCGGTGTAGTCCAGGTACTTGCTGCGGTCGTCGGGGCGCAGCCGGTAGTAGGTCTGGTTGTCGATGCCGCGCAGCGACAGCACCGGCCCGTCCGGCGGCCCCTCGGCAGTGTGGTTGTAGACGACATCGAGGATGACCTCGATGCCCGCGGCGTGCAGCGCGCGGACCATCGCCTTGAACTCCCGGACCTGATCCCCCCGCGCGCTGCTCGCGGCATAGCCGGCATGCGGCGCGAAGTAGCCGAGGGTGTTGTAGCCCCAGTAGTTCGTGACGCCGCGGGCCTGCAGATGCGGCTCGGATACCGACTGATGCACCGGCAGCAACTCGACCGCGGTGATGCCCAGCGACGTCAGGTGGTCGATGGCCGCGGGATGGGCGAGGCCCGCGTACGTGCCGCGCAGCGCCGGCGGGATGTCGGGGTGCAGCTTGGTGAAGCCCTTGACGTGCATCTCGTAGATGACGGTGTCGTCCCAGGGGACGTGCGGTCGCTGGTCGTTGCCCCAGGGGAAGGAGTCGTGCGCGACCACCGAGCGCGGCACGTACGGCGCGGAGTCCTCGCCGCTGTTTAGGTAGACGGCCGGGTCATCCTCGAACTCGCCCTCGATCGCGCGGGCGTAGGGGTCGACCAGCAGCTTGGTCGGGTCGTGCACGATCCCCTCGCGCGGCGCACTGCGGCCATCGACGCGGAACCCATAGCGCTGACCGGGGCCAACGCCCGGGAGGTAGCCGTGGAAGATCTGATAGGTCGTCTCGATCAGCGGCACCAGCGTCTCGATGCCGTCGTCGTCGAAGAGGGCAACGGCCACCGACGAGGCCGTGGTGGTGAACAGCGCGAAGTTGACGCCCTCGCCGTCCCAGGTGGCGCCGAGGGGGAACGGCCGCCCCGGCCACGACTGCGGAAGCAACACGCGAGGCTCCCTTGTGACCGCGCGTCCAGCCGCGCACCGGTACGCGCCGATGGGCGCGGCGCCACTCTATCGGCGGCAGGGATCACCGGGGATCACAAGGCACGGGCGCTTGCGGTTGGATGGGGGCGTGACGCCCCGCCCGCCTCCCATCGAGGTCGACCCCGACCTGGTGGTGTCGCTGCGCAATGTCGACGTGCGCCGGGGCGAGAAGTACCTGCTGCGCGACGTGAGCTGGGATGTCGAGCTGGACGAGCGGTGGGTGGTGCTCGGCCCGAACGGCGCGGGCAAGACGACGCTGCTGCAGCTGCTGTCCGCGGCGATGCACCCCACCGCCGGCACCGTCCATCTGCTGGGGGAGCAGGTCGGGCGCGTCGACGTGTTCGAGCTGAGGCCGCGCATTGGCATCGCCAGCGCCGCCCTGGCCCAGCGGATCCCGCCGAACGAGGTCGTGACCGACATCGTCGTCAGCGCCGGATACGCGGTCATCGGCCGCTGGCGCGAGGCCTACGGCCGCCTCGATGTCCGCCGGGCGGCCGCGCTGCTGGCGACCGTCGGGGCCGAGCACCTGGCCGACCGCACCTTCGGCACCCTGAGCGAGGGCGAGCGCAAGCGCGTCCAGATCGCCCGCGCGCTGATGACCGACCCGGAGCTGCTCCTGCTCGACGAGCCCGCCGCGGGCCTCGACCTCGGCGGCCGCGAGGACCTCGTCGCGCGGCTGTCCCGCATCGCGCTGGACCCCGAGGCGGCGACGATGGTGCTGGTCACGCATCACGTCGAGGAGATCCCGCCCGGCGCCACGCACGTGCTGCTCCTGCGCGAGGGGCGGGTCCAGGCCGCCGGGCTGCTGACCGACGTCCTCACCGCGGAGAACCTGAGCGCCACCTTCGGCCTGCCGCTGACCGTTCAGCGCGCGGGGCGGCGCTGGTTCGCGCGAGCGATATGACCGACGGAGCCGGGCCGCTGGCCGGCGTCACTGTGCTGCTGGACCTGGACGGCACGCTGACCGACTCCGCGCCGGGCATCGTGGCGTCCATGCAGTACGCGGTCGATGCGCTGAAGCTGCCGCCGCTGCCCGCGGATGCGCGCTCGCGGTTCGTCGGGCCGCCGATGCACGACAACCTCCGCGATCTGTACGCCCGGGCCGGCCAGACCGCGACGGAGGCGCAGCTGGACGAGGCGGTGGTGGTCTATCGCGAGCACTACGTCCCGATCGGCATGTTCGACAACTCGCTCTACCCCGGTGTCCCGGAGATGCTGGCCGCGCTGGGCGCGGCCGGCGCGACGCTGGCCGTCGCGACCTCGAAGGCCGAGCCGTTCGCGGAGCGCATCGTGGAGCACTTCGGGCTCACCGCGCAGTTCGCGGCGATCGTCGGGTCGACCCTGGACGGGGCCCGCTCGGCCAAGGCCGACGTCATAGCCGAGGCGCTGAGTCGGCTCGGCGCGCCCGATCCCGCCCGGACGGTCATGCTGGGCGACCGCTCCCATGACGTCCACGGCGCGCACGCGCATCACATTGCCTGCTATGGGGCGGGTTGGGGCTACGCGGCGGCCGGCGAGCTGGCTGCGGCCGGCGCGGTCGACGTCCTCACCGCGCCCGATCAGCTGCTGCCGGCGCTTGCGGCCCGCTTCGCCGGGATCGGGGCCTCGTGAGCGCAGTCGACCGGACCTGGGTCGATGCGGCGGTGCGCGAGGTCGAGGCCGATGCGAACCGATCCGCCGACACGCACCTGATGCCGCTGCGCATGCCCGCCGGCTGGCAGGTGTCGATCTACCTCAAGGACGAGTCGACGCACCCGACCGGCTCGCTGAAGCACCGACTGGCCCGCTCGCTGTTCCTCTACGCGCTGTGCAACGGCCAGATCGTCGAGGGCACCACGATCGTGGAGGCGTCGTCGGGCTCCACTGCCGTCTCGGAGGCCTACTTCGCACGGATGCTCGGCCTGCCGTTCATCGCGGTGATGCCCCGCTCGACGAGCGCCGAGAAGATCGCGCTCATCGAGCGCGAGGGCGGCGCGTGCCTGCTGGTCGACGACGCCTCGACGGTCTACGCCGTCGCCCGCGAGATCGCCGATGAGCGCGGCGGCTGCTATCTGGATCAGTTCACTAACGCCGAGCGGGCCACGGATTGGCGCGGCAACAACAACATCGCCGAGTCGATCTTCGAGCAGCTCGCCTTCGAGGCCCATCCGATCCCCGCGTGGGTGGTCGTCGGCGCGGGCACCGGCGGCACGAGCGCCACCATCGGGCGGTTCCTGCGCTACCGCCATCACGCCACCCGGCTGTGCGTGGTCGACCCCGAGAATTCCGCGTTCCTGCCGAGCTGGAGCGGCGAGGCGGTGCCCGCCGGGCTGATCAGCTCCCGCATCGAGGGCATCGGCCGCCCGCGCGTCGAGCCGAGCTTCCAGCCCGGCGTCGTCGATCGGATGATCGCCGTTCCGGATGCGGCCTCGATCGCCGCGGCCCACCTGCTCAGCAAGATGCTCGGGCGCCGTGTCGGGGGATCGACCGGCACCAACCTGGTCGGGGCGCTGCGCCTGGCCTGCGAGCTGCGGGAAACCGGCACGCCCGGCAGCATCGTCACCCTGCTCTGCGACGGCGGCGAGCGGTACGCCGGAACGTATTACGACGAGCAGTGGCTCGCGGCGCAGGGCCTGGATCCCGCGCCGTGGCGGGCGAGGCTCCAGGACGCGCTCATCACCGGCAGCTGGACCGAGGCATGAGCACGAACGACCCGCAGCAGCGCGGCGGCCCCGAGCACGGCATCGGCGTGCCGATCAGCGCGGATCGCCTGCGCGCGCTCGTCGGCATTGCGCTGCTGGCGGCCGCCGGGCTGTGCTTCTGCCTGCGGCTGGCCACCGCCTCCCACGATCGGGCCTGGAGCGCCGGCGCGGTGCCGCGGGCGTCCTACGACCTCGTCGTCGGCACGCAGTATCGGCTGTCCAGCGTGGCCGGCCCGATCGAGGCCCCGCACGACGCGCTGGTCTGCACCATCCAGGACCTCGCCGGGGCCGGCGGGAGCCCGGCGGCGGCCCAATCGCTGACCCTGACCGAGCTCTCCGGTGACCGCATCACCCACGACATCGCCAGCTTCGTCGCCCCGTTCACCGGCAGCGCCCGGATCGCCTGCGCCGGGGGCCTCGCGGTGTTCGTCGACGGCGCCCAGGGCGCCGGGCGCGACACCAACGGGCTGCTCGTGGTGGCGGGGATCACGCTCGGGGTGATCGGGCTGCTGCTCGCGTCGGCCGCGGTGGGCGCCAGGCGTCCCGAAACACCAGCGAAACGTGGGTCGGTGCCTGCGCCCCCGGCTCCTGGCACTACAGTCGAGGCCGCGCCGGGCGTGTGATACGGGCGCAGGCTAGCCGTGATGCGGCTCACCTGCTGCTTAGGTCTGCCTTCCCCTTGCAGTTCCCCGGGGGACACGCCAGCATCGGATGCGCGATTGTGTAACACGTTCGTTGCGAAACAACCCGAAGTTGCTCACCGTCTGGATGCCGCGCGGCGCAGGTCGCTGCGCGTGCGCAAGGAAGGGCCGAGCGGAAGCCGATAGGCAATTATCGGACACCCGAGTGAGCCCCCACGCAGGTGCCACACACGTGAAAGGAAGCAGGTGCGGCTAGGCATGAACATCGTTGTCCTCGTCAAGCAGGTCCCAGACACCTGGGCCGAGCGCAGTCTGAAGTCCTCCGACAACACCCTCGACCGCGAGTCCGTAGACGCGGTCATCAACGAGGTCGACGAGCAGGCGATCGAAGCCGGCCTCCGTCTGATCGAAGCCCACGGCGGCGAGGTCACCGTCCTGTCGATGGGCCCGGACCGCGCGAGCGAATCCATTCGCAAGGCGCTGTCGATGGGCGCCACCAAGGGCTTCCTCATCTCCGACGCGGCGCTGCACGGCGCCTGCGTCATGCAGACCGCCACGGTCATCGCCAAGGCGCTGTCGACCATGGAGTGGGACATCGTCCTCACCGGCGGGGAGTCCACCGACGCCCGCCTCGCAGTGCTTCCGGCGCTGCTGGCCGAGGCCACCGGGGCCGCCCAGCTGACCCAGGCCCGCAAGGTCACCGTCGAGGGCTCGACCGTCTCGGTCGAGCGCGTCAACGAGGCCGGCTACTCGGTCATCCAGGCCTCCACGCCGGCCATCATCAGCGTGCTCGAGGGCACCAACGAGGCCCGCTACCCCTCCTTCAAGGGGATCATGGCCGCCAAGAAGAAGCCGCTGCAGACCGTGAACCTGGGCGACCTGGGCATCGCGGCCGATGAGGTCGGGCTGGCCCACGCCACCACCGCCGTCACCAGCTTCGAGAACCGCCCGCCGCGTCAGGCCGGCGCCGCCGTCAAGGACGAGGGCGATGGTGGCGTGAAGATCGCCGACTACCTCGCGTCTCGCAAGCTTCTTTAGGAAAGGGGACGATTCCCATGGCTGAAGTACTGGTTCTCGTCGACGCCAATGAAGGCGCCGTCACCAAGGCCACCCTCGAGGTGCTCACCATCGCCCGTCGCCTCGGCGAGCCCTCGGCAGTGGTGGTCGGCCCCGCCGGCAAGGCCGCGCCGCTCGCGGCCAAGCTGGGCGAGTACGGCGCCGCCAAGATCTACGTCGCCGAGAGCGACGAGATCACCGGCTACCTGTCCGGCCCGTCGGTCGACGCCCTCGAGGCCGTTGTGCAGCAGTCCTCGCCGGCGGCGATCCTCGCCGTGACCGGCCGGGACAACAAGGAGATCCTGGCGCGCCTGGCGTTCCGGATCGGCAGCGGCCTGATGGCCGATGTCGTCGACGTCGCCGCCGACGGCACCACCACCCAGAGCATCTTCGGTGGCGCCATCAGCGTCGAGGGCAAGGTCTCCAAGGGCGTTCCGGTCATCACGGTCCGCCCGAACTCCGTTGCGGCGGAGGCCTCCCCGGCCGCCGGCGAGCTCGTCACGGTGGCTGTCACCGTGTCCGACACCGCCAAGCTGTCGAAGGTCGCCGATGTCATCGTCGAGGCCAAGGGCTCGCGCCCGAACCTCACCGACGCCACCGTGATCGTCTCGGGCGGGCGCGGTCTCGGCGCGGCCGAGGGCTTCGCCGTGGTCGAGGCGCTGGCCGACTCCCTGGGCGCGGCGGTGGGCGCCTCGCGCGCGGCCGTCGACGCCGGGTGGTACCCCCACCAGCTGCAGGTCGGCCAGACCGGCCAGACCGTCTCGCCGCAGCTGTACATCGCGGTCGGCATCTCCGGCGCCATCCAGCACCGGGCCGGTATGCAGACCTCGAAGACGATCGTCGCGATCAACAAGGACCCCGAGGCCCCGATCTTCGATCTGGCCGACTACGGGATCATCGGCGACCTGTTCGTCGTCGCGCCGCAGCTGACCGAGGAGCTGACCAAGCGACGCGGTTAGCCCGCACGCCCGACTCCCGTTCCACGGGCCGGTCGGGCCCGCAACTCCCGAAGCGCCCCGGAGGCATTGCCTCCGGGGCGCTTCGCGCGCCCACGGTCGGGCTGCTGACGGTGTTCACCGCGATCGCCTTCGAGTCGGTGGCGGTGGGGACGGCGCTGCCGACCGCGGCGCGCGAGCTCGACGGGCTGGCGCTCTACGGCTGGGCGTTCACCGCGCTGCTGGCCGCAACCGTGGTCGGGATGGTCGCCGCCGGGCGGATCGGGGCGGTGCGCGGGGCGCGCGGGCCGCTGGCGGCGGGCCTGGCGATCTTCGCCGTCGGCCTCCTGGTCGCAGGCGTCGCGGGCTCCATGCCGGAGCTGATCGCCGGCCGCGCGATACAGGGCCTGGGCGCGGGCCTCTTGCTCACCTCGGCGTACCTGGTGATCGGCACGCTCTACCCCGAGCACCTGCGGCCCAAGATGCTCGCCGCCCTGGCCACGGTCTGGGTGGTGCCGGCGCTGATCGGCCCGCTGATCGCCGGGCTGCTGGCCGAGCACTGGACGTGGCGGGCGGTGTTCCTGGGCCTGGTGCCGGTGATTATCGGCTGCGGGGTGCTCATCCTGCCGACCGCCGGGGCCTGGACCGCTCCGCCTTCGGAGGAGCGGCCGCGGGCCCGCCGCGATGACGTGATGCTGGGCGCGCGCACAGGCGCGGCGGCCCTCGGGGTCACCGGCGTCGCCGAGGCCGGCCAGCGCTTCACCGCCCCGTCGCTGGCGCTGGGCATCGTCTTCCTCGCCCTGCTCGCGTGGGGGCTGCGCGGGCTGCTGCCGCCGGGCACCTTCGCCGTCGCCCGCGGGGTCGGGGCCGGCGTCGCGTTCCGGGGGATCCTCTCCGGCGCCTTCACCGGGCTCGAGGTCCTGGTCCCGCTGATGCTGACGCTGCAGCACGGCTGGTCCCCGACGCAGGCCGGCATCCCGCTCACCGCCACCGCGGTCACGTGGTCCCTCGGCTCGTGGTGGCAGGGCCGGCGCGACCACGCCGACCGGACGATGCTCGTCCGGATCGGCTTCGTGCTGGTGCTGCTCGGCGGCGCCGCCCTGGCCCTGCTGAGCTTCCCGGGCGCCCCGACCTGGCTGTCGGTCACGATCTGGCCGCTGGCCGGCATCGGCGCGGGCCTGGTCATGCCCAGCGCAGGGGTCATCCTGCTGGGGGCCACCACCGACGCCACCCGCGGGCGCGATACCGCGGCGCTGCACCTGTCCGACTCGTGCGCCGCGGCGCTGGCGACCAGCATCGGCGGCGCGCTGCTGGCCGCGGCCGCCCGCGGCGCGCTGTCGTACACGGCGGCATTCGCCATCACCGCGGCCGTCATGTGCGCCCTGGCCGGCCTGGGCGCACTGCTGGCCGTGCGCGCCCGCCCGCTGGCCCCTCGCTAGCCCGTTTCTGGGTCTGTCCTCAGCCGCTGTTAACGCGGACTTGACGATGCATTGAGGCCGAGTTGAGCGGGCCGAGCGGACCCTGATCGCACACTCGGCCCAGCGCCGGGCGCCACCAGCCCCAGGAACCATGCAGGGGGCGCAGTGCAGGGAGAATCATGTTTCTGAGGTATCTGCGACGCGAGCTCACCAACCGCCGGAAACAAACCGCGATCATCGCCGTCGGCATGGCCTTGGCGATCGCGCTGGTGGTCATCGTGTCGTCGTTCAGCAGCGCGGTGAAGGACGCCCAGGCCACCGCATTGGAGTCGGTCTACGGCGTCGGCACCGACATCACGGTCACGAAGACCCCCGCGGCGACCACCCCGGCGGCCGGCGGGGCCGGCGGCCGGCCGAACTTCACCTTCGGCGGGCAGGACCCCGCCGCCGCAGGCGGGTCGACCACCCTCAGCCAATCGCGGCTCACCATCGGGCGCGGCAGCCAGTCGATGCCGTCCACCACCCTCGACACGGTCATCGCCGCCTCAGGGGTCTCCAACGCCACCGGGATCCTGCAGCTGCAGAGCACCGACTTCTCGGGGACCGTGACCCAAACCCCCACCAGCGGCACGACGACCACCACCGGTCCGCCTACGGGGGGCGGCGGCGGGGGGCGCTTCGGCGGCGGGGACTTCAGTGTCAGCCAGACGACAGTGGAGGGCATCCCGGTGTCCGGCGAGCTGGTCGGGCCGATCACGAACACCGCTGCCGTCGACGGCCGGACATTCGAGGCGTCCGACGCCGGGACGAATGTCGCGGTCCTCGATCAGACGTATGCCACCAGCGAGTCAAAGGCGGTCGGGGGCACCATCGCCCTGGGCGGCAAGGACTTCGCCATCGTCGGCATTGTCGGCGCGACGGGCTCGTCCTCGACGACGACGTCGAATGTCTACATCCCGCTGGACACAGCGCAAGCTATGTACCTGGCGACGCTGACCGCCGATGAGCAGGCCGATCCGGCGAACGCGAAGCTCATCACCACGATCTACGTGTCGGCGAGCTCCTCGTCGAAGGTCGACTCGATCCAGTCCGCGCTGGCCTCGGCCCTGGCGGGCACCACCGTGTCCACCGAGGCCGATCTGGCCTCGACCATCTCCGGGTCGCTCTCGACCGCCTCGAACCTCATCTCGAATCTCGGCAAGTGGCTATCCATCGCGGTCCTCGCGGCGGCGTTCCTGCTCGCCATCCTGTTCACCATCTCCGGCGTGACCCGACGGACACGCGAGTTCGGGACGCTCAAGGCCATGGGCTGGTCGAACGGGCGGATCACCCGTCAGGTGGCCGGGGAGTCCGTCGTCCAGGGCCTGATCGGCGGCGTCCTCGGCGCGGCCATCGGCCTCATCGGGATCGCGGTCGTGAACGTGATCGCCCCGACCATCTCCGGCACCGTTGCGGCCGCCCGAACAGCCGGCGCCGCCCCTTCGGCTCCGACCGGCGCGCAGGGCGGGCCCCCCGGCGGGGCCGAGGGCGGCGGTGGCGCCTTCGGCGGGACGCGCGCTGCCGCCTCGACTACCACGGATGCCGTGCTGCACGCGCCGGTGTTGGTGCAGATCCTCATCCTCGCGGTGGGATTGGCGGTGCTCGGGGGCCTGCTCGCCGGGGCGTTCGGCGGCTGGCGGGCCTCGCGTCTGCGTCCGGCCGAGGCGCTGCGCAGCGTGGCGTGACCCCGCAACGCTTGACCCCCCAACGCCACGACGCCATCCGCACTCAAGGAGAACCGATGACCACCACGGAGCCACTGTCCACTCGACCCGCCACCGAGCCGGCCGCTCCCATGTATCAGCTGGTCAAGGTCACCAAGACCTACCAGCAGAAACGGAAGTCCGTCGCGGCGCTGATCGATGTCGACCTCACCATCCCGCGCGGCCAGCTCGTCGCGATCCAGGGCCCGACCGGCGGGGGGAAGTCCACGCTGCTGCAGATGCTCGGCGCGCTGGACCGCCCGACGTCCGGCGACGTGTCGTTCAACGAGCGCAACGTCGCCAAGCTCGGGGATCGCGCGCTGACCGCGATCCGCGCCACCCAGATCGGGTTCGTCTTCCAGAGCTTCAACCT
>JAOPVO010000057.1 GCA_025966155.1 Pseudonocardiales bacterium | reverse complement strand
CGGCTCCGCTACGTGCATTCGCTGCTGCAGCAGGGAGAAGCTCGTCCGGCCGTCCTGGTCGAACGCGACGATCTCGCCGTCCAGGATGACCTGCGTCGCGCCCAGCGACGCGCCCAGCGCCCGCAGCTCTGGATAGCTGGCTGTGATGTTCTTTTCGTTGCGCGAGGCGAGGGCGATCCGGCCGCCATCCACGGTGCACACCGCACGCACGCCGTCCCACTTCATCTCATAGGCCCACTGCGAATCGTCGTGGGGCGATGGAAGCTGCCCGAGCGTGGCCAGCATGGGGGCGACGGTGGCGGGCTGCTGGTCCCAGTCCGGTTTCGCGGCTCCGCCCATGCGGTGCATGATCCAGTTCTTGCCGCCCGTGCGGATCAGCACGAATTGGCCCTGCGTGCGCTCTCCGCGCAGGGTGAACTTGACCTCGCGGTCGCTCCACTTCTCCAGCTCGTACGTCCCGCGGTCCCAGATCTTGACGACGCCGCCGCCGTACTCGCCTTGGCCGATCTGCCCTTCGAAGCCGGCGTAGTCCAACGGGTGGTCCTCGGTCTGGACGGCGAGGTGGTTGCGCTTGGGATCGGTCGGCAGGCCCTTGGGGACGGCCCAGCTGACCAGGACGCCGTCGCGCTCGAGCCGGAAGTCCCAGTGCAGGGCGGTCGCGTGATGCTCCTGCACCACGTAGCTGTTGTCGGCGCCGGTCGATCTCGGCCGGCTCGATACTGTGGGCACGGGCTCCGGGGTGCGGGTGGGGCTCCGCTTGCGCCGGTACTCGGCCAGCGGTTCGTCGGGCGGATCCGGAGCCGCCGCAGACGTCGTCTCAGCTGCCATCGTGCGAGCGTTCCCCGCTGTGGGCCACCCGACCCGCAATGCCCGGGCCGGCCCGCATCCTTAGCCCGCTAGGGCTGCGGCGGGGCGAGCGCTGGCCGATGCGGATCCGTGTGACAGCCTCGATGCGGGTGGGTATGGGGCGGCCATGGGAGCGATGGAGCTGATCCTTGTCCGTCATGGGGAGAGCGCGGGAAACGTCGCGCGGGAGGCGGCCGAGGCGGCCGCCGCGGAGGTCATCGACGTCGGTCTGCGCGATGCCGACGTGCCCCTGTCGGCGCTGGGGCAGGCGCAGGCGCAGGCCCTCGGCGGGTGGCTCGCCGGGCAGGCGCCGGACCAGCGGCCGGGGATGGTGCTGAGCTCGCCATACGCCCGGGCGCAGGAGACTGCGGCGCTGGCCCTGCAGGCGGCCGGCGCCTCCCTGCCGGTGCGGGTTGATGAGCGTGTGCGGGATCGGGAGCTGGGCGTCCTGGACCTGCTGACGACCCGCGGCGTCGAGGCCCGGTTCCCGCAGGAGGCGGCCAGGCGCAGGTGGCTGGGCAAGTTCTACTACCGCCCGCCGGGCGGCGAGTCGTGGGCGGATGTCGCGCTCCGGCTGCGGTCCGCGCTGCGGGACCTCGACGAGTGGGCCGAGGGGCAGCGCGTCCTGGTGGTGGCGCATGACGCGATTGTGCTGCTGATCCGCTACATCTGCGAGGGACTGGACGAGGCGCAGATCCTGGACCTGGGCCGCCGGCAATCGGTGCTGAACGCCTCCGTCACGCGCCTGTCCCGGAACGCCGGGGGAGCGTGGCGCGCGACCGCGTTCAACGATGTCAGCCACCTCGTCGCCGTCGGCGCGCCGATCACCGAGCATCCGGCAGACCACGATGTCGCAGTCCAGCGCTGAGTCCGCCGCCCGCACCGTCAGCCCCGCGCTGCTGCGGGGCTGGGCGCTGCCGGAGCCGAAGGGGGCCAAGCGCAGCCGCGGCCAGGTGCTGGTCATCGGCGGCGCCAGGTCGACGCCCGGCGCGGTGATGCTCGGTGGGCTCGCGGCCCTGCGGTCCGGCGCGGGGGTGCTGCACCTGGCCATCGCGGAGTCGACGGCCATCGCTGTGGCCGTTGCCGTGCCGGAGGCGGGCGTGACCGGGTTGCCGGAGAGCAGCAGCGGCTCCGTGCTCGGTTCGTCGGCCGCCGACTCCCTGCGCCGGCGCATCGGCTCCAGCGACGCGGTCCTTATCGGGCCCGGCCTCGACGACGGGGAGCAGGCCCGGGCGCTGCTGCTCGGGACCATCCCGATCCTGCCCGACAGCGCCGCCGTCGTCCTGGACGCCTTCGCCCTCGGCAGCCTGCCCGGCGTCGGGACGGCCGTCGACCGCCTCGCCGGGCGGATGGTGCTGACGCCGAACATGGCGGAGCTGGCCCGGCTAGCTGGGACCGACGAGGACGCCATCGACGATGTGCGGTCGGTAGTAGCGGCCGCAGCAGCCCAGTACTCGTGCGTGGTGTCCTGCCACGGCATTGTGGTCGATGCCGACGGCAGCTGCTATGAGATCGGCGCCGGCCATGTTGGGCTGGGGACCTCCGGCAGCGGGGATGTCCTCGCCGGGGCGATCGCCGGCCTGCTGGCCCGCGGCGCCGACCCGGTCCAGGCCGCGTGCTGGGGGACATATCTGCATGCGGCGGCAGGGGATCGGCTGGCTGCCCGCGTCGGACGGCTGGGATTCATCGCCCGGGAGCTGCTCGACGAGATACCGCTGGTTCTCACCGAGCTCGCCGCCTGACGCGCCGGCCGCCCGGTACCGGTCCACTGCGCGCGTGGCCACCGCACGCGCCTTCGCCGTCCACTGCGCAACTGGGCGACGTGCGGATGAACTTGGTCGGAAGTGGCGAGTAACGGTCCGCAGCAGTTCGAGAAGCGGACGGAACCCGCGCGTCGACGAAGCCTAGATCGGCCCCCATGACCAGACACTGCCTAGCTCCCACTTGCTTGCATGTGATCGGCGCGTTCGACCTCGCGTTCCAGCGCGGCCCCCTGCCCAGGCAGACGGCGGCGGTCTGCCTGTGGCCCGACTCCGATGACCGCCAGGCCGCGGCGCGCCTGCGGTCCACGCTGTGGCGGCTTCCCGCCCCCGAGGGTCGGCGGCTGGTGAGCACTGATGCCGGGCAGCTGCAGCTGGCCGCGCATGTGGCCGTCGAGGCACATCTGGGCGAGGGCAACACTTCCGAGGCGCTGCGGCAATTCGACTCTGTGCGCAGGCTGCTGCGCGACGAGCTCGGCATCGCCCCGGCTCCAGCCACCAGGGCATTGGTCGCGGATCTGCTCGGCCGCCCGCTGGACCTATCGGGCGGGCCCCCGAACCGCCCGGGCCCGCCGAACCGCGTGAGCCCCTGCTGGCCTGACGATGGGCGAGGGATCAGCGCGGCACGACGTGGGTATCGCCTTGCCGCGGCGGCCGCGGACGGACGGCTTCGTGCCTGATCAACCGGGCCCCCGAAGGCGCGTGATGTGGTGGAGGGACGATGGACGCAGACGAAGCAGCCGCCGACATCCTGGGTCGGGACGCACTGGCCCGGGCCTACTTCCGGCTCGGGACGATGGTGCTGGTCGATCGCAAGCTCGCCGACGTGCTCAATGAGGTGGCAGTCGCCGCGGCTCAGCTGATCGCCGGGGCCACGGCGGTTTCGGTGACGCTTGTCGAGGGGGACGAGGGCCGCACTGCCGCGCACGTAGGGGAGCTGGCGCTGGTGCTGGACGAGCGGCAGTACGAGCAAGGGCGCGGCCCATGCCTCGACGCGTCCAGGTCGGGCACCGAGCTCCACCTGCGCGATATGGCCAACGAGACCCGATGGCCCGACTACACGCCAGGTGCCGTGGCCGCCGGTGCGGCGTGCTCCGTGAGCATCCCGCTGCCGGTGCAGGGCCGAGTGGTGGGGGCGCTCAACATCTACGGGTCGGCGCGGAACGCGTTCACTGAGGAGGCTATGGGGATCGCCCGCGCGGTCGCCTCGTTCGCGGCGGCGGCCGTGGTGAACGCCACCGTCATCGAGGCGAGCCAGGCGACCGCTATGCAGATGCAGGAGGCAATGGCATCCCGGGCCGTCATCGAGCAGGCCAAGGGGCTGCTCATGGGCCAGCGACGCTGCACAGCCGACGATGCATTCGAGCTCCTGCGGCGCCTGTCGCAGGACACCAACCGCAAATTGCGGGACGTGGCCGAGGCCGTGGTGTCGATGGCTACCGATCCGGACGCCCCTGCAGCCTGATTGACGCGCGCCCGAGCGGAGCGCACCGCCATCCCGGGGAACGAGAGATGTCAGCCCGCATCGGCTGAGGTGCTGGCCCTCCCTTGGGCCAGGACACCCGGCAGCGATTGGATCCGCCCGTCGGGGGTATCCCGCCCGCGTGCCGATGATCCATAGCCGCGACGAAAGACTCGCCATCAGGTCGCGCACCTTCGCATTGGCGCTGTCCGTGCTCGCTATCTCGGGTGGGCTCGCGGGGTGCGGCCCGGGGCCCGGCGCCTCGGCCGCCGGTGATGCCGCCGCCCGCTTCGCCGCTGCGGTCGCTGACGGCGATGGCGCCACGGCCTGCGGGTTGCTGACCGCACGTGCGTCGAATTCGGTGGCGGGGGCGACCGACGAGAAGTGCGAGGACGTCATCGTTGCCTTGACCGAGTCGGCGGACAAGGCCACGCAGGTGGCGGTCTGGGGCGATGCGGCGCAGGCGACCGTCGGCGAGGACAGCATCTTCCTGCTGCACTATCGCGACGGGTGGCTCATTGACGCCGCCGGATGCGCGCGCACGTCCGACGGGCCCTATGACTGCAAAGTGGGGGGCTAGATGAAGGTC
>JAOPVO010000049.1 GCA_025966155.1 Pseudonocardiales bacterium | reverse complement strand
CGCCTGCGCGCGCTGGGACTCGAGCCGGTCGTGCTGCCCGGCGGCACCGGCGCGATCTGCGACATCGTCAGCGGCCCCGGCCCGATCGTGGCGCTGCGCGCGGACATCGACGCGCTGCCGCTGCCCGATCCCAAGGGCGTGGCCTATCGATCGCAGGTCGCCAACGTGTGCCATGCGTGCGGCCACGATGCGCACACCGCGATCCTCTTGGGCGTCGCGGAGGCGCTGATGAGCGCGCCGGTCCTGCCGCCGGGCACGGTGCGGTTGATCTTCCAGCCGGCTGAGGAGCAGGCGCCCGGTGGCGCGCCGGTTGTCGTCGCGGCCGGCGGCCTCGAGGGCGTCGGCCGGATCTTCGCCCTGCACTGCGACCCCCGCGTCACGACCGGCCAGGTGGGCCTCCGGGTCGGGCCGATCACCGCGGCCTGCGATCGGGTCGAGATCCGGCTGTCGGGCCCGGGCGGTCACACCGCGCGCCCCCAGCTCACCGTCGACCTCGTCTACGCGCTGGGCCGGGTCATCACCGACCTGCCCGGCCTGCTGTCCCGCCGGGTCGATCCGCGCGCCGGGCTGTCGCTGGTGTGGGGCGCGGTCGAGGCCGGCAAGGCGCCGAATGCGATCCCCGAGCATGGGCTGCTGCGCGGCACGGTCCGCGTGCTCGACCGCTCCGTCTGGATGGATAGCGAACGATTGATTCGCGACCTGGTCGAGGGCATCGTCGCCCCGACCGGCGCGCGGGCCGAGATCGGCTACCACCAGGGCGTGCCGCCCGTGGTCAACGATGCCGCCGCGGTGGCCATCCAGCGGGCCGCGGCGCTGTCCGGGATCGGCGTCGATGCGCCGATCGACACCGAGCAGAGCATGGGCGGCGAGGACTTCGCCTGGTACCTCGAGGATGTCCCCGGCGCGCTGGCCCGACTCGGCGTGCGCCCGACCGATGCCACTGGCCGGCTGCTCGACCTGCACCAGGGGACGTTCGACATCGACGAGCGCGCGCTCGCCGTCGGCGTCCGGTTGATGGTGCACACCGCGCTGCACGGCCTGCTGGCCGCCGCCGGGCCGCCGATCGGCTGACGTTCTTCTCTGCCGATGATCATGTGCTTTTCCGTGTCCTCGGCCGGGAAGGCTGATGATCATCACGGGACGGGCCGAGCGCTCGTTAGGGTTGGGCCCGGCAGCGCAATGGGGACCGGACCGATGACACCACGAGCAGCAAGGGGCGGCACATGACCAGCAGCGGCGCCCCCAAGGTGCGGTGGTGGCGGGCCACGCGCGATCAGGCGCAGGCCAATGCCCGCGAATCGCAGGGCCGCGCCGCCCGGGCCCTCGTCGAGCTGGATGCGGCGCTTGGGCGCACCCGGTCGCTGGTGCAGACGTACGCCGAGATCGACCCCGGGCACGAGGCTCAGCGCCTTCAGCGGGCGTGGGCCCCGATCGATGCCCAAGCCGACGCGGCGATGACGGAGTACCTGGATGCCGTCAGCGCCAAGGATCTGGACACCGATGTCGAGGAATGGGTGGCCCAGCACGCCGTCGGCCTCTTCGCCGGGATCGCCGAGAAGCTGAGCCTGGCCACTCGTGCCATCGAGCAGTTCCAGGCCGCTGAGCACCCAGCCTTCAATCGTGTGACGGCCCTGCAATCGGTGCTGCCCAAGGCAGTCGCCGACGCGCGAGCCGCCCTCGATGCCGCGCAGCAGGCGATCGATGCCGCGAAGCAGGCGGGCTTCAAGGCCCGGGAGCCCGAGGCCGACCTTGCCGCCGCGCGGGCCGATCTCGACCAGGTGGCCAGCGCCGTCACCGGCCCCGGTGGATCCAGCGCCCAGCACCGGCTCGACGCCGTCAAGTCCCTCGCCCAGCTGGGCGCCCGGATCGCCCGGCGCGCGCAGTCCCTCGGTGCCGAGCGCGATGCCCTGGCCCGGCGGATCGTGTCCATCCGGACCGCTGCCGCCGTCGCGGCCGACCAGGCCGCCGATCTGCCGGAGATCCTCAGCGAGCTCCGGCGGGACTACATCGCCTCGGCGTTCGCGGCGGTTGAGGGCAATCAGCGCATTGCCGATGCGGCCCTCGCCGACGTCGACGAGGCACTGACCAGCGCGTCCCGCCTGATCGCCGACGACTCCCAGCGCTACGACGACGCCGGGATTGTGCTCGACCGGGCGCGGGCGTCGCTGGATGAGGCGCGGTCGGCCACCCACGGCGTCGCCGACCGGCTGAGCGCACTGAACGCCGTCAAGGGCAATGCGACGCCCGCGTGGGACGACGTCCGGCGGGCCCTGCGCGATGCGCAGCGCTTCGCCGTGGGCCGCCCGGGGACCGATCCCCAGACAGTGGCCCAGCTCGACGGCCTGGCCGTGCGCCTCGACGCGGCCCGGAACAACCTCGGCCGGGCCGCCCGCCCGGACTACGGCGCGTATCTAGACGAGCTGGACGCCGTGCGCGCCGGTGCGGCCCGCATTGTCGCGCGCCTGCGCGGCACCGGCTGAGCGCTCGGCACTGGCTGAGCGCGCCTGCGCCAGCAGCCACTCGACGATCTGCTCGCCCCCGACGATGCCGGGCGTCGGTGCGATCGCCAAGCCGTCGCAGCTCCAGTCGGCGGCGTGAAGCTCGCCGTGCGCCGGCCGGATCGCGAGGTCGGCGGCGGCCAGCATCCCGGCATCGAGCAGCGAATCGCCGGCTGCGGCGACCAGGGTCGACCCGGTGCGCCGGGCTACCTCGTCGACGGCGGCGGTCTTCGTCAGGAGATCCGGGACGCAATAGAGCTTCCGGCCCTGCACCGACACGCTCCAGCCGCGCTCCGCGCACCATCCGCGCAGTGACTGGAGCGCGTCGGCCGAGGCCGCGGCGCGGTTGATGATGGCGTAGCAGAACGCCTCCTGCGCATCGCGCACCCGCAGCATCCAGTCGGGGGACTGCGCGAGGAGCATCGCGGCAACCTCGGCCAACGGCGCGCTGCTGCCGGCGACGCGCTCGCCCACCGATGCCGTCCACCCCGGATCCGCGACGCCGTCGATCAGCAGCCGGGCGCCATTGGTGGTGATCGCGTATTCAGGCGGGCCGCCCGGCACCTCGATGCGCATGAACTGCGCCTCGGTGCGGGTCGTCACCGGCACCAGGAGGGCGAGTGCGCGCAGCTCGCGCAGCCCATCGGCGGCCCGGCGCGTCAGATACGACAGCGGGGCCCCGTCGAGCATCTCCACGCAGACAAGATCGTCCAGAACTGGCGAATCAGGCCCGACGCCGTCTACCTGCCACGCCGCCCGGGAGTAGATCAGGGTGCGGTCCAGGTCCGTCGCGGCCAGCAGGCCGGTCACGTCGCGAGCCCGTCCGCGCCGGTGGCGCCTCGGGTGAACTTGGGGTGGATCAGCCCGACGCAGCGGTACGGCAGCCCTGGGACCTGCTCGATCGGCACGCCGCGGTCACGGGCCAGCAGCAGCACGTGGCGCAGCCCGTCGTCCTGCACCTCGCCGTCCTCGCTGGCCCGCACGAGCACCCGCCACGGCACCCGGCGCAGCAGGACCCGGGTGCTCTCCCCGATGCCGGGCTTGACGAGCGTGGGCTCGTCGATCCCATAGCGCACGCAGATCTCCTCGACGGCGGCCCAGCCGGCCCAGGTCGGGGATCGGTCCATAGCGCGGAGCCGGTCGGCCTCGGCGGCGACCGCCGGGCGCACCGCGTCGAACCGCGCGGTGATGGCGTCCAGGAACCGCCCGGACACATCGGCCGGCGCGAGCTCCCGGTAGAACTTCGCCCCGTGGAAGGAACCCGGGGATAGCAGGCGATCATTCAGCACGGTGCGGCTGACCAGCCCCGAGACGGTGGAGTTGAGGCAGGCCGAGGGGATCAGGAAGTCCTCGCGGGTGCCGAAGGTGCTGACGCACCCGCCCGGGTCGGCCAGCACGGCGAGGTCGGACGAGAACCGCTCGCCGGTGGATGCCGCGTGGGCGTCGAGGGCGGCGGTGAGCTCGCGCACGATCGCGCCCTTGCCGGTCCAGCCGTCGACGAACATGATCTGGGCCGGATCGTGGTGGGCCGCCAGCCACCGCATGGCGGTGGCGTCGATGCCCCTGCCGCGGACGATGCTCACGGCGTAGTGATCGAGGTCAATACCATAGCTGGCTTTCCACCACCGGCGCAGCAGGATCCCGACGGGCGTGCCGGCGCGAGCCAGCGACACCAGAACCGGGTGATCGCCGCGGGCGTCGCGAATGAGCTCCGCCACGACGCCAACCGCCTGCGCGACGGCGTCGGCGCTGGACTGCAGCGCGATCTCGAAGGCCTCGGAGTACGCCGGGCTGGGGACGTACTCGATCGGCAGGGACTCCGCGTAGTGGCGGCCGCCGGACTGCACGGCCTCCTCGCGCTCCTCGGTGGGGGCCTCGAGCACTGTGGCCGACAGGTCGCTCAGCAGCCACCCGACCTCGTCCGGTGCATAGGACCCGAAG
>JAOPVO010000359.1 GCA_025966155.1 Pseudonocardiales bacterium | reverse complement strand
CGGCGGTGTCGACGAACGGGCCCTTGACGTTCGGCGCGCGCGTCTGGTGGCCCAGGATGCGGTTCTCCCAGAGCGGCGCCTCGAGCAGCAGGCCCTGGCGGTGCCGGTCCTCGGGGATGAACCCGATGCCGGCCTCGCGCCGCGCCCGCGTGCTCCAGCCCCCGATCGGCGTCCCGCGCAGCGTGATCGTCCCGGAGTTCGCGGCCCGGATGCCCATGATCGCCTCGACGAGCTCGGACTGGCCGTTGCCCTCGACGCCGGCCAGGCCCAGCACCTCGCCCTGGCGGATGTCGAAGGACACGTCGTCGATCAGCGGGCGGCCCCCGCCGGCGCCCAGCACCGTCAGGTTCCGCACCTGGAGCACGACGGTCTCGCGCACCGTCGGCTCGCTGGTCTCCGGGGTCGGGAGCTGCGAGCCGACCATCAGCTCGGCCAGCTGGCGGGCGTTGGTCGTCCTCGGATCGACGGTGCCGACCGTCGTGCCGCGCCGCAGCACGGTGATGTCATCGGCGACCGAGAGCACCTCGTCCAGCTTGTGGGAGATGAACACGATGGTCAGGCCCTCGCTCTTGAGCTCGCGCAGGTTGCCGAACAGCTCGTCGACCTCCTGCGGGACCAGCACGGCGGTGGGCTCGTCGAGGATCAGGATCCGTGCGCCGCGATACAGCACCTTGAGGATCTCGATGCGCTGGCGGTCCCCGACACCGAGGTCCTCGACCAGCGCATCGGGGTCGACGTCCAGGCCGTAGGAGTCGCTGATCTCGCGGATCCGCCGGCGCGCGGCGCCGATGTCCAGCCGGAGGCCCTTGGTCGGCTCGCTGCCGAGGATGACATTCTCCAGCACCGTGAAGTTGTCGGCGAGCTGGAAATGCTGGTGGACCATGCCGATCCCGGCGGCGATCGCGTCGGTCGGCGAGTGGAACGTCACGGCCTCGCCATTGACCTCGATCGTGCCCTCGTCCGGCTTCTGCATCCCGTAGAGGATCTTCATCAGCGTCGACTTGCCGGCGCCGTTCTCCCCGCAGAGGGCATGCACGGTGCCGCGGCGGATCGCGATGTTGATGTCGCTGTTGGCGACCACCCCGGGGAATCGCTTGGTGATGCCGCTGAGCCTGACCGCGAGCGGCCCGCCTGCGGGCTCGGCGGTGCCGACGGCGAGCCCAGCGGACTCGTCGCGGGCGGGGGGATGGCTCAAGGAGCGCTCCTCAATACTCGAGCGGGGTAACTCCGGCGACACGGCGGGGCGGGGCGGTGCTTGCGTGCGGACACCCTAGATGACCCGCCCGCACGGAAGGTCGCCCGAGCGCCGGAATCGCAGAGGCCCGGCCCGACCGCGCTGATGCGCTGTCGAACCGGGCCTCTGTTGCCTGCAGGGTGTGCGTTACCGCGATCAGGGCGACGACTACGGAGCGGTCGGGACCGTGATCTTGCCGTCGATGATCTGCTTCTTGTAGTCCTCGACCTTGGTCTTGATGTCGTCGACCTTGCCGCCGGTCGTGGAGTAGCCCACGCCCTCGCTCTTCAGGTCGTAGGTCGTGGTGCCCGCGGCGAAGTGGCCGTCATTCTCCTTGGACAGGAAGTCATAGACGGCCGTGTCGACGCGCTTGAGCATCGAGCTGATGATGACGTCGCGGACGGCGGAATCAGCGGTGTTGTACTGGTCTGAGTCGACGCCGATGGCGAAGCCGTTCGCGGCCTTGGCCGCCTTGAACACGCCGCCGCCGGAGCCGCCAGCCGCTTGGAAGACGACATCCGCGCCATTGTCGAACTGGCCCTTGGCGACCTTCTGGCCGTTGATCTCATCGCCGAAGCCGCTGAAGTCCGGCGGCTGGCTGATGTACGCGACCTGGACCTTGGCGGCCGGGTTGGATGCCTTGACGCCCGCCACGTAGCCGGCCTGGAACTTCTCGATCAGCGGGGTCTGGACGCCGCCGACGAAGCCCACGTTGTTGGTCTTGGTCTTCAGCCCGGCGATGACGCCGACCAGGAACGAGCCCTCGTTCTCGGCGAAGACCAGGTTGGAGATGTTGCCGGCGGTGACGTCGGTGGAGTCGACGATCGCGAAGTGCACCTTCGGGTACTCGGCCGAGACGGTCTTGAGCGGACCGGCGTACGCGAAGCCCACGGCGATGATCGGGTTGGCGCCCTCATCGGCCAGCTGGCGCAGGCGCTCGGCCTTGGCGTCGTCGGTCTCGCCGTCGGTGGCCTCGGCCTCCTTGGCGGTGAAGCCGAACTCCTTCTCCGCCTTATCCAGCCCGGCTGCGGCGGAGTCGTTGAACGACTGGTCGCCGCGCCCGCCGATGTCGTACGCGAGGCCGACGACGATCTTGCTGTCGCCGGAGCCCCCGCCGCCGCTTCCGCCGCTGCTGCTGCCGCCGCAGGCGGACAGCACGAGCGCGGCCGCGGCGACGCCGGCGAACAGCGCCGTGCTCCGCTTGCGCTTACCGATGTTGAGGAACACGAGGATCTCCCCTGCTCTGGTGCCCGCATCGGGTCGCGGGCGCTTATGTGGGTCCACCGTAAATGGTGGCCGCCGATCGGCCCGCCACATCGCGGCCGCGAAAGCACATCGTTGCAGGGTCGTTGCGGGTGCGATCGCGACCCAATCGGCCTGGATCTGCACGTAAGGCATGCCTGTGTTCGGACTGTCACAGATGGGGGCCTGCCGCAGGTCCGATGCCGGGTCTACGCTTTCGAATGCGGCCGCCGTATATCGGCTATGTTCCGGCCAATCCGAGACCTTTCGGACGACGACGGAGGTAGGCGGACACAGGGAACTGTGAGCGCTCACGCCGCGGCCGTCGCCACCGAAGCCGCCGACCACATGCAGGAGCGCCCCGTTGTCCAGCGTCGCCCCACCCGCGCCCGCGGGCCCCGTAGTTCGCAAGAAGAAGCCGTCCGGCACCCTCTACCGCGGCCGCGAAGGCATGTGGTCATGGGTCGCCCACCGGATCACCGGGATGCTGACCTTCTTCTTCCTGTTCGCCCATGTGCTGGATACGGCCCTGGTGCGCGTCTCCCCTGATTCCTACGACCGGATCATCGAGACCTACAAGAACCCGATCGTGAACCTGATGGAGATCGGGCTCGTCGGCGCGGTGCTCTACCACGCGCTCAACGGCATCCGGATCATGACGATCGACTTCTGGTTCAAGGGCCCGAACTACCAGCGTCAGATGCTCTGGGCGATCGTGGGCATCTGGCTCGTCGTGATGATCCCCGGCAGCTACTTCATGATCATCCACACGGTCGAGAACCTCTTCGGGAGCAAGTGATGAGTGTCGAGTTCGACGAGGCCCATCCCCCGATGATCGAGGTGCCGCGGTCCATGCCGCCGCGGCGCGTCCCCCGCACCTCGCGAGGCAATTTCGAGCTCTACGCGTGGCTGTTCATGCGCGTCTCCGGGATGCTGCTCGTGGTCCTGGTGCTGGGCCACCTGTTCATCATGAACATCCTCGACGGCGGTGTTCAGCGCATCAACTTCGCGTTCGTCGCCGGCCGCTGGTCCTCGCCGTTCTGGCAGACCTGGGACCTGCTCATGCTCTGGCTCGCGCAGCTGCACGGCGCGAACGGCATGCGCACGATCATCAACGACTACACCCGGCGGGACACCACCCGGTTCTGGCTGAAGATGCTGCTCTACGCCGCCTCGGGCCTCGTGCTGTTCCTCGGCACGCTCGTGATCTTCACCTTCGACCCGACGATCTAGGAGTCGCACTGATGCAGCACCATAGGTACGACGTCGTCATCGTCGGGGCGGGCGGGGCCGGAATGCGCGCTGCGCTGGAGTCCAGCACCCGCACCCGCACCGCTGTCCTCACCAAGCTGTATCCGACCCGGTCCCACACCGGCGCGGCCCAGGGCGGCATGTGCGCGGCCCTGGCCAACGTCGAGGAGGACAACTGGGAGTGGCACACGTTCGACACGGTCAAGGGCGGGGACTACCTCGTCGACCAGGACGCAGCCGAGGTCATGTGCAAGGAGGCCATCGACGCGGTCCTGGACCTCGAGAAGATGGGCCTGCCGTTCAACCGCACGCCTGAGGGGCGCATCGATCAGCGCCGGTTCGGCGGGCACACGCGCAACCACGGCGAGGCCGCCGTCCGCCGCTCGTGCTTCGCC
>JAOPVO010000339.1 GCA_025966155.1 Pseudonocardiales bacterium | reverse complement strand
GTCGTCCGCCGGGTGTCCGGCTGGCTCAAGCAGCTCGCGGCCCGTCACGCAGCTTGATGATCTCGGTCGGCGTGTCGCTGGGACGACACTTTCGTCGAGATCATCACGCACCACTGGTCGGCCCGTCGCGCAGCTTGATGATCTCGGCTGAAGCGTCGCGGGGACGACGCTTTCATCGAGATCATCACAAGCACCACTGGTCGCCCAGGCGCGATGATCTCGGCCGAAGCGTCGCGGGGACGACACTTTCGTCGAGATCATCAGCAGGCAGGCAGGCAGGGGGGACGGGCGGGCTAGGCGGGCTAGGCGGGCTAGGCGGGCTAGGCGCGCGCGGGGGCTGGACGGGCGGGGCGGGCTAGGCGGAGCCGGCGGCGCGGAGGTCGCTGCAATCACTGGCGGCCGGGGCGCTGACCGGGTCGCCCGATAGCTCGCTCAGGATCAGTCCGATCACCAGCGCGTCCTTCGGCAGGCCGCCGTGGGACACCCTCGAGTCCCCGCACACGGACTGCAGCTCGATATTCGTCGCCCCATCGAGGCGACCGGACTCCGGCGGCGTCACCGTCTGGTCCTGGGTCGTCCATAGCGCGATGTACGCGGGCCCGGCCGGCGTCTCGTCCCTATTGATGCTGTCGAGCAGGTCACTGCCGGGAACCAGCTGCTGGCAGGCCTCGGGGCACTCGCTCGGGGCCAGCCGCTCGGCGAGTGCGGCCAACTGCGTGCCATGGTGCGGCGAGCCGAGGGTCATGATCCGCCGGGCCTGCTCCGAGCCGCCCAGCTCCTGCGCCCAGAGCCGGGCGACCACGCCGCCGGCGGAGTAGCCGACGATGTCGACCGAGCTGGCGCCGGATGACCGCAGGACGTCATCGACAGCGGACGCCAGCGCCTTCGCCTGAGCGCGCATGTCGCCCTCGCCGTTGCCGGGCAGGTCCAGCACGCGCACCTCGCGCCCGGCCGCCTCCAGCGCGGACTGAAGCGGGCCGAAGCCGTCGGTCCCGCCGCCATACCCCGGCACCAGAAGCACCGGGCCGGGCTCATCCTGCTGGACATCGACCGACGGACCGGCGCCCAGGGAACCATCATCGGAGCCGAACGCCCGCACGCCCACGAGCAGCGCGAGGGCGAGCACGGCGATCGCCACCAGCGCCGCCATAGTGAGGACCAGGCGGCGACGGGGCGGCGAGAGCGATTCCAGCATCGGCCCATTCTGCCGACTGCGCCTGTGGGCAGCCCGCGCGCCGACCGCAAGGGAAAGCCCCGATCGCAAGTGCAGAGGACAACACGGCCCGGGCGCGCCGAAGGCCGGCCCCGCGAACGGGACCGGCCTTCGGACGAGCAAGCAGGTGGTGCGGTCTTCCAAGCGCGAGGCTCAGAAGTCCATGCCGCCGCCATCGGGCATCGACGGCATGCCGCCGCCCTTTTCGGGCTTGTCGGCGACAACAACCTCGGTCGTGAGGAACAGCGCGGCGATCGACGCGGCGTTCTGCAGGGCCGAGCGGGTGACCTTCGCGGGCTCGACGATGCCGGCCGCGATCATGTCGACGTACTCGTTGGTCGAGGCGTTGAGGCCGTGACCAGCCGGGAGGCCGAGCACCTTCTCCACAACAACGCCGCCCTCGAGGCCGGCGTTGATGGCGATCTGGCGCAGCGGCGCGGTGAGCGCAACCTTGACGATGTTCGCCCCGGTCGCCTCGTCCCCGACGAGCTCCAGCTTGTCGAACGCGGTGAGGGTGGCGTTGGCCAGGGCCACACCACCACCGGGGAGCAGGCCCTCCTCGACGGCCGCCTTCGCGTTGCGAACGGCGTCCTCGATGCGGTGCTTGCGCTCCTTGAGCTCGACCTCGGTGGCCGCGCCGACCTTGATGACCGCAACGCCGCCGGCGAGCTTCGCCAGACGCTCCTGCAGCTTCTCGCGGTCGTAGTCGGAGTCGGAGTTCTCGATCTCGGCGCGGATCTGGTTGACCCGGCCCTGGATCTGCTCCGCGTCGCCGGCGCCCTCGACGAGAGTGGTCTCGTCCTTGGTGACGACGAACTTGCGGGCCCGGCCGAGCAGGTCGATCGTGGCCGTGTCGAGCTTGAGGCCGACGGTCTCGCTGATGACCTGTCCACCGGTCAGGATCGCGATGTCCTGGAGGGTGGACTTGCGGCGGTCGCCGAAGCCGGGCGCCTTGACGGCGACGGACTTGAACGTGCCGCGGATCTTGTTGACAACCAGGGTGGCCAGGGCCTCGCCCTCGACGTCCTCGGCGATGATCGCGAGCGGCTTCCCGCTCTGCATGACCTTCTCCAGGAGCGGGAGCAGGTCCTTCACCGTGGAGATCTTGCCCTCGACGATGAGGATGTAGGGGTCCTCGAGGACGGCCTCCATGCGCTCGGTGTCGGTGGCGAAGTACGGGGAGATGTAGCCCTTGTCGAAGCGCATGCCCTCGGTGAGCTCAAGCTCGAGGCCGAAGGTGTTGCTCTCCTCGACGGTGATGACGCCTTCCTTGCCGACCTTGTCCATGGCCTCGGCGATGAGCTCGCCGACCGTGGTGTCAGCGGCGGAGATCGAGGCGGTGGAGGCGATCTGCTCCTTCGTCTCGACGTCGATCGCCTGCGAGGTCAGGACCTCGATGACGGACGCGACAGCGGCCTCGATGCCGCGCTTGAGCGCCATCGGGTTCGCGCCGGCGGCCACGTTGCGCAGGCCCTCGCGCACGAGCGCCTGGGCCAGGACGGTGGCGGTGGTGGTGCCGTCGCCAGCGACGTCGTCGGTCTTCTTGGCGACCTCCTTGACGAGCTCGGCGCCGATCTTCTCGTACGGGTCCTCGAGCTCGATCTCCTTGGCGATGGACACACCATCGTTGGTGATCGTGGGGGCGCCCCACTTCTTCTCCAGCACGACGTTGCGGCCCTTCGGGCCCAGCGTCACCTTGACGGCGTCGGCGAGAATGTTCATGCCGCGCTCGAGGCCGCGGCGGGCCTCCTCGTCGAACGCGATGAGCTTAGCCATGCGGTGTCCTAACTGTCTCGAAAGTCAATGTGGTCAACCTTCGAGCCGGGTGCCCGCGACGGACGGCAGCCAGTGACGGCGCCTCACCACAGCTCAGTCTCTGGCACTCAACGGGTGCGAGTGCCAGAACCGAGTTTGGCACTCGACTGTCCCGAGTGCAAGCGAGTCGCCCGCCTACGCGACGGAGGACAGCGAACGGGCTAGAGCAGCCCGGCCTCGCGCATGCCCTTGATCGTCGGGGGGATGATCGCGGTCGGCACGGCGGCCTCGGCGATGGCATCGAGGGTCTTGAGCCCGTCTCCGGTGTTGTAGATGACGGTCTCGCGCGAGGGGTCCAGGCGCCCGGACTCGACCAGCTTCTTCAGCACGCCGACGGTGACGCCGCCGGCGGTCTCCCCGAAGACGCCGGTGGTGCTGGCCAGCAGGCGCATCCCGGCGCGGATCTCCTCGTCGTCGACTGCGGCCATCGCCCCGCCGGTCGAGCGCACGGCGTCGAGGGCGTACGGCCCGTCGGCGGGGTTGCCGATGCCCAGGGACTTGGCGATCCCCGTCGGCTTCACCGGCTGGACGGCGTCCCAGCCGTTGTCGAAGGCAGTGGCGATAGGCGAGCAGCCAGTCGACTGGGCGCCGAAGATACTCCAGGCCGACGCCGGGACGAGGCCCGCGGCGACGAGCTCCTTGAACGCCTTGTGCGTCTTGGTCAGCATCGAGCCCTACGCCATCGGGATGACGACCTGCGAGGGGTTCCGCCAGCCCAGCTGCTCGGCGACCTCGAAGCCCAGGGTCTTGGAGCCCTCGGCGTAATACGGGCGGATGTTGACGTTGACGAAGCCGGTCTTCTCGAACTCGTC
>JAOPVO010000324.1 GCA_025966155.1 Pseudonocardiales bacterium | reverse complement strand
GGCAGTCGCCCAGGCGCACCAACACCGACGTGTCGATCAGCCAGCCGGCTACCGCCACGCCGCATCCATGACGGACTCGTCGCCCAGGTCCCCGAACCCATCGGCGAAGCGTGCGCATCCACACCGGCCAGTACCTCATCCGGAACGTCCCGGATCAACACATCCGTCATCGCCGCACCTCCTGGTATCTCAGGAGATCAGTCGACGATCAGGAGTTGGCTATGGATCCGTCCGGGCGGGCCAAGTGGACCACTGCCGAGGGTGCGAGCTCGGCCACGGCGGCCGATCCGAAGGCGTCGACGGCGTCTGACTCAGTGACCACGGCCGCGGCTTCGAGTCCGGGCGCACCCGACGCGACGGCCATGGCCACGGCCACCTGAAGCGCAGTGAGGGACAGCGACGCGAGGCCGACCGTGCTGGCCACGTACGTCCGGCCATCGCCGTCGCGCACGGCCGCGCCCTCGGCGGCGCCGGTCCGGGCCCGGGCCGACCGGGCCAGCGTCACGAGCTTGAGGTCCTCGGCGGACAGGTCAGCCACTGCGGGTCGCTCCCACTTCATCGGCCTGCGCCCGCGACGAAACGGCCGAGTCGTCGGTGTCGGCGGCCTCGAGGGCATTGGGGTCCAGCGGCGGCGGCAGGCGGCGCACCAGGATCGTGTCGATGCGGTTGCGCCGGCCCCCGATGTTCTCGGCGGTGAGCTCCAGGCCGCCCACCTGCGCGGTCGAGCCGACGATGGGCACGAGGCCGATCTCCTGAGCCAGCAGCCCACCGACGGTCTCGGCGTCGTCGTCGTCGTTGGGGAGCACGACGTCGAACAGCTCGGCGAGGTCCTCGACGCTGAGCCGGGCGATGACGCGCACGGTGTCGGCGTCGACCCAGTCGATCGGCGGGCGCTCGCGGTCGTACTCATCGGTGATCTCCCCGACGATCTCCTCGAGGATGTCCTCGATGGTGGCCAGCCCCGCGGTGCCGCCGTACTCGTCGATGATCACGGCGATGTGGTTGCGCCGCAGCTGCATCTCCCGGAGCAGGTCGTCGACCGGCTTGGAATCGGGCACCAGGAACGGCTCGCGCAGGATGCTGTCGATCATGATCGACGCGCCGCGGTCGGGCGCCTGGGAGCGGCTGACGAGGTCCTTCAGGTACACCACGCCGACCACGTCGTCGATGCTGTCGGCGATGACGGGCAGGCGGGAGAACCCGCTGCGCAGGGCCAGGGTCAGCGCCTGCTCGACCGTCTTGTGCTTCTCGATCCACACGACGTCGTTGCGCGGCACCATGACCTCGCGGACGGTGGTGTCGCCGAGATCGAAGACGGACTGGATCATCTGCCGCTCGTCGGACTCCACGACCCCGCGCGCCTCGGCCATGTCGACCAGCTCGCGCAGCTCGACCTCGGAGGCGAACGGGCCCTCGCGGAAGCCCTTGCCCGGCGTCAGGGCATTGCCGAGCAGGATCAGCAGCGATGCCAGCGGATTGACCAGGCGCCCGAGAAGCCGCACGGAAAACGCACTGGCCAGCGCGATGCTGTACGCGTGCTGGCGACCGAGGGTCCGCGGGCCGACGCCGACCAGCACATAGCAGACGATGGTCATGATGGCGACCGACAGCGTGACGATCACCCAGCCGCCGCCGAGCTGCTCGCGCATGACGATGGTCACCATCACCGTTGCAGTCAGCTCAGCGACAACCCTGAGCAACAGCAGCAGATTCGTGTACCGCGGCCGGTCGCGCATGACCACCAGCAGCGCCTCGGCGCCGCGCGTGTCCTCGCGGACGAGCTCCTCGACGCGGGCGACCGATACCCGCGCGAGGGCGGAGTCGACGCCGGCGAGGAGCCCGGCAAGCGGCACGAGCGCCGCGGCGATGACCAGCAGCAGCAGGTCCTGCCCGAACATCGCCTAACCGCGTCTCTGGGCGCCGGTGCCGGCAAGGGGGGCGCGCACCGCGGCCCGGCCCGTCGCCGTCGTCCAGGCGCGCAGGATCGAGGCCTGGAGCTCGAACATCTCCTTCTCCTCGGCCGGCTCCCCGTGGTCGTATCCCAGCAGGTGCAGGATGCCGTGCACGGTGAGCAGGAACATCTCCGAGTCCATGGAGTGGCCGGCCTCGGCCGCCTGCGCCGCCGCGACCGTGGGGCACAGCACGACATCGCCGAGCAGCGCCGGGCCGTGCGGGCCGCCGACGCCGGGCGCGTCGTCGAGGGCGTCCTGCGGGAAGGACATCACATCGGTGGGCCCGGGCAGGTCCATCCACTGCTCGTGCAGCGACGCCATCGCCGTCTCGTCGAGGACCAGGATCGACAGCTCGGCCAACGGATCGATGCCCATGGATTCGAGCGCGTGCCGCGACACCGCGATCAGGGCCATCTCGTCGATCGCCGTGCCCGACTCGTTGTTGACCTCGATGCTCATTGCGCGATCCTGGTTGCGGCGCGCGTCATCTCTGGTTCCGGCTGCTGCGCGCGTCGCGCCGCGGCACGGTTGTCGGCGGATGCGCCGCAAGGGTCTCGGCGTCGTGACGGCCGTAGGCATCCACGATGTCGGCGACCAGGCGGTGGCGCACCACGTCGGCGCTGGTCAGCGTGGCGAAGTGGACGTCCTCGACGCCGTCGAGGATGTCCTGCACGACGCGCAGCCCGCTGGTCGTCCCGCCGGGGAGGTCGACCTGCGTGACATCGCCGGTGATGACCATCTTCGAGCCGAAGCCCAGCCGGGTCAGGAACATCTTCATCTGCTCGGCCGTCGTGTTCTGGGCCTCGTCGAGGATGATGAACGCGTCGTTAAGGGTTCTGCCCCTCATGTAGGCCAGCGGCGCGACCTCGATCGTCCCCGCCTGCGTCAGGCGCGGGATGGACTCCGGGTCGATCATGTCGTGCAGCGCGTCCAGCAGCGGGCGCAGGTAGGGATCGATCTTGTCGAACAGCGTGCCGGGCAGGAAGCCCAGCCGCTCCCCCGCCTCGACCGCGGGACGGGTCAGGATGATCCGGTTGATCTGCTTGGACTGAAGCGCCTGCACGGCCTTGGCCACCGCGAGGTACGTCTTGCCGGTACCGGCCGGGCCGATGCCGAACGTGATGGTGTTGCGGTCGATCGCGTCGACGTAGTGCTTCTGGTGCAGCGTGCGCGGGCGGATGCTCTTGCCGCGCCGGGACAGGATGTTGAGGCTCAGCACCTCGGCCGGGCTCTCGTTGCCGCCGGCGGTGAGGATGCCCATCGCCCGGCTGACCGCATCGGGGGTGATGGCCTGGCCGGAGCGCACGATCTCCAGGAGCTGCTCGATCAGGCGGATCGCTATCGCGTTGTCCGCCGCTCGGCCGGTGATGGTGATCTCGTTGCCGCGCACGTGGATGTCGCTGGCCAGGGTGCGCTCGATGATCGCGAGGACCTCATCGCGCGGGCCGAGCAGGGCGACCATGGGCACCTGCGGCGGTACTTCGACTGTGGTCGAGACGCGCGGGCCGTCCGAGGAGAGCCGGGCGTCGGACACGGGGTTGTCCGCCAAGAGGGTTCCGGACCTGCTTTCTGGCTGGCTGATGCTGCTCACGTGGCGCTGCGGGTACCCACTGAGCGTACCCACGGCGGGGCCGGGGCGGCAGCGGCTTCGCGTGGGGGCGGCGGCTTCGGCCCTAGCCGGGCGGCCAGGACAGCCCGCGCCCGCCGATGACGTGGGCGTGCACATGGAAGACGCTCTGGCCCGCGCCCGCGCCGGTGTTGAGCACCGTCCGGTAGTCGGCCAGGCCCTCGATCCGAGCCACCTCGCGCACTGCGGCGAGCACCGCCTGCGCATCGTCGGCGTGGTCGGCGAGCTCCCCGAGATCGCGCACATGGCGGCGCGGGATCACCAGGACGTGCGTCGGCGCGACGGGATCGATATCGCGGAAGGCCACGGCGAGCTCGTCCTGGTGGACGATCGTGCCGGGAATCTCCCCGGCCGCGATGGCGCAGAACAGGCAGTCGTTGAGCATGCCCGGAGCCTAACGAGGACGGCTCAGCCCCAGCGGCCCAGCGCCGGCGACAGTGCCGCCAGCGCGGCCGCGCCGGCGGTGGACGTCCGCAGCACCGGGTCGCCCAGCCGCACCGGGCGCGCACCGGCCGCCACGAAGCCGGCCAGCTCGTCACCGGCAATGCCGCCCTCGGGCCCGACGATCAGCACCAGGCGACCGGACGGGGGCAGCGGGGTGGCGAGCAGCGGCTCGGAGCCCTCCTCATGCAGGGCGGCGGCCCAGTCGGCGCCGTCGATCAGCGCGCGCACCTTGGCGGTGCTGTGCGCCTCGGTGACCTCCGGCGCCCAGGCCCGGCGGCTCTGCTTCGTCGCCTCGCGGGCGGTGGCCCGCCAGCGGGCCAGGGACTTGTCGGCCCGGTCGTCGCGCCAGCGCACGATGCTGCGGCTGGCCGACCACGGGACGATCACATCGACGCCGAGCTCGGTCATCGTCTCGACGGCGAGCTCGGCCCGGTCGCCCTTGGCAAGGGCCTGCACGACGATGAGGGTGTGCGCGGGCGGCGGCTCGACCCGGCGCTCGAGCACGAGCACCTGCACCCCGTCGGCGGATACGGCCTGGACCTGCACCGTCGCCACCGAGCCGCGGCCGTCGCCGACCTGGAACTGCTCGCCGGGCTGCACCCGCACGACGGTGCCGGCGTGCCGGCCCTCGCTCCCGCCGAGCAGGAACGACTCCGCGGCCGGCAGCTCGTCCATCAGGAACAGCGCGTTAGTCACCGGCGGTCAGCGGAAGGCGCCGCGGACCTTGGCGAACAGGCCGGCGCTGCGCTCCCCGATGACGATCTGCTCGTCGCGGATGACGGCCAGCTGCTCGAGAAGGCGGCGCTGCTCGGCGTCGATCTTGGTGGGCGTCATGACCTCGATGTGCACGTGCAGATCGCCGCGCCCGTTCGAGCGCAGGCGCGGGACGCCGCGGCCCCGGATGCTCTGCACCGCGGCCGACTGCGTGCCCGCGCGGATCTCGACATCCTCCTCGCCATCGAGAGTGGCCAGGGTGATGCGTGTGCCCAGCGCCGCGGCGGTCATCGGCACCTGGACCGTGCAGTGCAGATCCAAGCCATCGCGGGTGAAGGTCTCGTGCGGGATCTCGACGATCTCGATGTAGAGGTCGCCGGGCGGGCCGCCGCCGGGGCCGACCTGGCCGCGGCCAGACATCCGGATCCGCATGCCGTCCTCGATGCCCGCGGGGACATCGACTGGGACGGCGCGACGGGCGCGGACCCGGCCCTCGGTGCCGCAGGTCGGGCACGGGGTGGGGATCAGCTGGCCGGTGCCGTTGCAGGCCGGGCAGGCCCGCGAGGTCATGACCTGGCCAAGCATCGTGCGCTGGACCGACTGGATCTCGCCGCGGCCGCTGCAGGTATGGCAGGTGACGGGCGAGGTGCCCGGCGCGCACCCCTCCCCGTCGCACGTCTCGCAGAGCACCGCAGTATCGACGGTGATGTCGCGGTGCACGCCGAATGCTGCCTCCGGCAGCGTCAGCTCGAGCTTGATGAGCGCATCGGCACCCTGCTGAACCCGGTTCCGCGGCCCGCGCGAGGCCCCGCCGCCCCCGCCGAAGAAGGCGCCGAGCAGGTCCTCGAAGCCGCCGAAGCCGTACCCGCCTGCGCTCTGGCCGCCGCCCCCGCCGTTGGACAGCGGGTCGCCCCCGAGATCGACGATGCGCCGCTTCTCCGGATCGGACAGCACCTCATAGGCCGTGGTGACGGCCTTGAACCGGTCCGACGCAACCGGATCGGGGTTGACGTCGGGGTGCAGCTCCCGGGCCAGCTTCCGGTACGCGCGCTTGATCTCCTCGGCGGTGGCATTCCGGGCGACGCCGAGAATGCCGTAGTAGTCCCGTGGATCGTCCGCCACTGCACATCCTGTCGAGTAGAGAAGCGCGGCCGATCATCGATCCGGCACACGTTTAGGCAGATCGAGCGTAGCCGTCGTCAGCCCGGCTGGCCCGAGCCCTCCACTGCCAGCGAACGGAGGTACCCGGCGAACCGGGCCGGGGTGCGCCCGATCGGGCGGGCGCTG
>JAOPVO010000310.1 GCA_025966155.1 Pseudonocardiales bacterium | reverse complement strand
ACCTGCCCGCAGGCGGCGTGGGCGTCGTGGCCGGCGACGCTGACCGATGCGCTGGGCCTGCACGAGCATGAGCACGTCGTGGCCGGGATGGCGCTGGGCTATGAGGACACCGCGCACCCGATCAACGAGCTGCGCTCGACGCGGCAGTCGTTCGAGGAGGGCGTGACGATCCACCAGTCCTGAGCCTGGCTCACCGTCCCTGTCCTTCGAGAGCCAGACCGATCGCTCGCCCAGTGCACGGTCACCGGTCGCCCGTTGCGCGGAACGGGGTTGCAGCGCTGGTAGTGTTTCCCGTCAGGCGCGCGTGGCGGAATGGCAGACGCGCACGGTTCAGGTCCGTGTGTCCGTAAGGACGTGGGAGTTCAACTCTCCCCGCGCGCACAACAGAAGTGCCTCACCTCACCAGGTGGGGCACTTCTCATTTCCCGGGAAAGGTCCCAGGTCCAGGGCACCGGCGAGGTCGATCAGGGCCCGGTCGCTGCCCGCCGGCCCGATCAGGCCGACTCCGGTCGGCAGCCCATCCGCCGTCGGCAATGGCACCGATACGGCCGGCAGGCCCGCGATGCTCGCGATGCAGGTGAGGGCCAACGTCGCCTGGCGGACGGCGTCGATGCCCGCGGCGTCACCCAGTCGTGGAGCCACCGACGCGGCCGAGGGCAGGGCCAGCACGCCGTCGCCGACCTTCGAACGGATCACGTCGCGGGCCTGGGCGACCACATCGAGAGCCGTTCGGACCTGGTCGGCGGTGATCGCGGACCCACGTTCGAACCGGGTCCGGACATCGGGCGCCAGCCCATCCAGGCGGGGGCGCAGCCATTCGCCGCGCTGCTGCCACGCCTCCCAGGCCTGCACTGTCTGGAATGCGGCCAGCCAGCCGGGCAGGACGCCCGCGTCCCAGGCGGACGGCGCGGCGCGATCGCCGATCCACGCAGCGACGGCCTCGCGCACGTCCCCGGCCGCGAGGGCCAACAGCGCCGTCGACGTGGTTATCCCGCTGATGAGGCCCGTGTCGCCCGGGAGCAGCACCGACGCGACCGATCGCAGCAGCGCCGCACCGCGGGTCAGCCAGCCGACGGTGTCGAAGCTGGGCGCCAGGGGGAGCAGGCCGCCGATCGGCACGGCCCCGTGGGTCGTCCGGATGCCCCAGAGGCCCTGGTAGGACGCCGGGACACGGATCGACCCGGCCGTGTCCGTGCCCAGCCCGATGGATGCCTGGGCGAGCCCGACGGCCGTGGCCGAGCCGGAGGACGAGCCGCCGCTGATCCGCCCCGGCGCCCGGGAGTTCGGCGGGGCCCCGTAGTGGGCGTTGATCCCGGCCAGGCTGTAGGCGAATTCGTCCGTTCGCGAGATGCCCCGGACCGAGGCCCCGGCATTGAGCAGTAGGGCGACGGCGTCGGCGTGGGTCGATTCGATCGGCGCGGCGGCCAGCCACTGCGGGTTGCCGGCGCCCACGCGCTGCCCGGCCACGGCGTACAGATCCTTGACGGCCACGTCTTCGCCATCGAGCGGGCCGGAACCCGTCGGCGGGACCAGCGGATCGCCCAGCACCCGCCAGATGCGCTGGTCAGGATCGATCGGATCAGGCCGGGCTCTCATGTGATCCTCTCGCCGTAAGGCATCCGCCACGCGATGATTTCACGCCCGGATGACACATCTGCGTGCCTTCCTGCGCTCCGCCGATACCATCGTCCGACGCACGTCGCCCGGCGAGCGCGCAGTAAGAGGAGGCGGGATGAATCGAGCGCAGCGGTTCGAGCGTCGCCTGGAACGCGTTGTGGGCGCCGCATTCGCCCGGGTCTTCAAGGGCCAGGTCGAGCCGGTGGAGATCGGCGCGGCCCTCGAGCGCGAGGCCACAGACCAGAAAGCGGTCATGGGCGCGGGTCAGGTCATGGCCCCGAACCGGTACCGCGTGACCCTTGGCGCCAGCGATTACGACCGTCTGCAGCCCTGGCAGGACCAGCTGGTGATCGCCTTCGCCGAGCTCGTCCAGGAGCATCTGGACGACAACGGCTGGTCGACCCTCGGTGACGTCGAGGTGTACCTGGCCCGCGACGAGACCCTGCATACCGGCGTGTTCGGCGTCGCGTCCAGGATGGAATCCAACGTCCCGCCGCGGCAGCGCCCGCACGACTCGCTGTCGATGCCGCAGTACGCCGCGGCCCCAGTCGCACCGCCGCCCGTCCCGGCGGCTCACTACGCCCCGCCGCAGGCCCCCCCGCCTCCGCAGGCGCCGTACGACCCGTACCAGCCCAGCGGCGCCGGCGGCGTCGTTCCCGGGTTCGACGGCCAGTACGTCGACCACAACGGGTACGCCAGCCAGCAGCCGGTGCGCTACCGCTATGTCCTGCACGTCGACGGCACGCCGCAGCTGCATGTGCTGCACACCGGCAGCAATGTGGTGGGGCGCGGTCAGGAGGCGGACCTCCGATTGAACGACCAAGGGGTGTCCCGCCGCCACCTCGACGTCCAGTTCGATGGGTTCACCGCGACGGCCTACGACCTCGGCTCCACTAACGGGTCCACGATCAACGGGCACCCGATGACCGCTCAGCAGCTGCAGCATGGCGACGTTCTGCGGATCGGGCACAGCCGGCTGGTCTTCCAGCAGGAGCCCGCGTGAACTCTCCGCTGGCTATCCAGCTGATGCGGTTCGGGTTCCTGCTTCTGCTGTGGCTGTTCGTGCTCGGCGCCATCCGCGTCATCCGGGCCGACCTGCACGCGACGAGCAAGCCCCGCGTCGGTGCGCCGCCGCTGGGCCGGGCGCGTCGCCGCCGGCCCCCGGAGCCGGCCCCGGCCGGTGGCCCGCGCGGCCCCTCCCAGCTGGTGGTCACTGCGGGCGGATTGGCCGGCACCCGGATCGCGCTCACCGGCGCGCCCATCCTCATCGGGCGGGCCAACGACTCGACGCTCGTGCTGACCGACGACTACGCCAGCACCCGGCACGCCCGGATCAGCGCGCAGGAAGGCACCTGGTTCGTCGAGGATCTGGGCTCCACGAACGGCACGTGGGTCGGGCCGAACAAGCTCGAGGGCCCGATGGTGCTCGATGTGGGCGTCTCGGTCCGCATCGGGGCGACGGCGCTGGAGCTGCGATGACGATGCGGCTGCGCTACGCCGTGCGCTCCGATCGGGGCCTGGTGCGCGACAACAACGAGGACTCGGTCTACGCCGGCCCCCGCCTGCTGGCGATCGCGGACGGCATGGGCGGGCACGCCGGCGGCGAGGTCGCCAGCCAGCTGGTCATCGGCGTCATCGAGCGCCTCGACGAGGACCGCCCGCTCGATGACCTGATCAACGCGATGCGCGACGCCGTCGAGGACGCCAATGTGTCCGTCGCGGAATCTGTGGCCCGCGAGCCCCAGCTGGATGGCATGGGCACCACCCTCACCGCGCTGCGCTTCGTCGGCTCGCGGGTCGGGGTCGTGCACGTTGGGGACTCACGCGCCTACCTGCTGCGCAATGACGTCCTGACGCAGATCACCCGCGACGACACCTACGTGCAATCGCTGGTCGACTCCGGGCAGATCACCGCCGAGGAAGCCACCACCCATCCGCGGAAGTCCGTGATCCTGCGGGCCATGACCGGCACCAGCATCGAGCCGGACCTGTCGATCCGCGAGGTGCGCGCCGGCGACCGCTACCTGCTGTGCACCGACGGCCTCACCGACGTCGTGTCCGCCCCCACTCTGCGCGAGACGCTGTCCGACGGCACCCCGCAGGAGTGCGCCGATCAGCTCGTCGACCTCGCCCTGCGCGGCGGGGGGCCGGACAACGTCACCGTCGTCGTGGCCGAGGTCGCCGACGACGGGTACGGAGACGATCTGCCGGTGGTCGCCGGCGCCGCCGGGGGCG
>JAOPVO010000269.1 GCA_025966155.1 Pseudonocardiales bacterium | reverse complement strand
GCCGGGCCGGGTCGCTCGCCGCGCGGCGGCGGCTGGGAGGCCGAGCGGCTGGCGACGCGGCGCTCGGGGCCCCAGCCGTCATCGTTTGCATCGGGCACGGAGTCCCCCTTCCGGCAGCGTGCGTGCGGCGCCCGGTGTGGCGCCAACCGCAGGAACCCAAGGGTAGCGGCCGATTTCGTGCGAGGGCCGCAACTGGGCTGTGCGCCCGCGGTGAGCCGGGCCTGCGTCTGGCCGGATCAGCGCTGGCTGTCGGTTCCGAACAGCCGGTCGTCGCCGACCGCCGCGAGCAGATCCTCCTGGCCGATCGGCACAACCGGCGACTTGGGATGCAGGGCCACCAGCCGCTGCTCGGCCAACTCCGGCGCGGAGGTGGTGCGGGGCAGCTCGCCCAGCTGGCTGTTCGCCGCGAGCACCAGTGACGGGTCGACCACCTTGAGCTCGACCATCTTGCGCGCGGTCACGAACACCCGGCTCTCGATAGTGGACACGGTCTTGTTGTAGGAATCAACGGCAGTGCCGAGGGACCGGCCGAGCTTGTCGATGTGCCCGCCCATCGTCGAGAGGCGCTGATACAGCTCCTTGCCCAGCTTGTGGACCTCGGCGGCGTTCTCGGCCAGCGCCTCCTGCCGCCAGGTGTAGGCGATCGTGCGCAGCAGCGCGATGAGCGTCGAGGGCGTCGCGATGACGACGTTGTGGGTAAACGCGTGCTCCTGAAGCGAGGGGTCCTCGCGGAGCGCGGCGTCCAGGAAAGCGTCGGCCGGCACGAAGCAGATGACGAACTCCGGGCTGGGGGAGAAGCGCTCCCAGTACGCCTTCGCGCTCAGGGCGTCGATGTGGACGCGCATGTGCCGGGCGTGCGCCTTGAGCCGGGCCGCGCGGGTGGGCTCGTCGCGGGCCTCCATGGCCTCGAGGTAGCCGGCGAAGGCGACCTTGGCGTCGACGATGACGTGCTTGCCACCGGCGAGCTTGATCAGCAGATCGGGGCGCAGCGTCCCCTCATCGGTGGTGGAGGACGCCTGGTCGATGTAATCGACGTGCTCCACCATCCCGGCGGCCTCGATCGTGCGCTGCAGCTGGAGCTCGCCCCAGCGGCCACGGACCTGCGGGGCCCGGAGCGCCGTGACCAGCTGGCTGGTCTCGAGGCGCAGCTGCTCGGACGTCTGGCGCATCGTCGTGACCTGCTCCAGCAGCGTCGCGTAGGAGCCGGCGCGGTCCTTCTCGACATCGCCCAGCTGCGTCTGCACGCGGGTGAGGGTCTCGCGCAGCGGGGTCACCATCGCCTCGATGGCCTGTTGGCGCTTGCCGAGATCGCCGTCGGCGACAGAGCGGGCCTGGGCCAGGCGGGCCTCGGCCAGCTGCACGAAGGCCTCGTTGTTGCGGTTGAGCGCCTCGGCCGACAGCGTGCCGAACGCCTCGCGAACCTGCTCCTGCGTCTGGGCGAGCAGCGCCGCGCGGTCGACGGCCGACGCGCGCTCGGCCGTCAGCGTCGACTCCAGGCGGGCCGCATCGGCAACCGCGCCCTGCACCCGCTCGATCAGCCGGGCGTGCTCGGTCCGCAGCGCATCGCGCTCGGCGGCAATTGCGTCACGCTCGCGCAGCAGCCCGTCCATCGAGGCCCGCGCCGACGCGAGCGCGACCGAGTGCTCTGCCGTGCGGGCCGCGGACCGGCCGCGCGCGGATAGCGTGCCGATCACCGCCCCCAGCAGAAGGGCGATGCAGCCCACAGCGATCAGGCCCAGCAGCGCGGAACTCGTCATGGCTGGAATGCTGGACCAGGGCGCCGACAGTTCGGCGCTGCGACGCGCGGCAGGCCCCGCCCGGCCGGTGCGCGGAATCGCACGTGGCCCAGTGGGCCGGACAGGGGAGACCGATGGATCTCAGCCTCAGCGAGGAGCAGGTAGCGCTGCAGCAGATGGTGCGCGACTTCGTCGACAAGGACATCGCGCCGTACGCCACCGCCTGGGATCGAGCGGAGTCCGTCGATCTCGCGATCATCCCCAAGCTCGGCGATCTGGGCCTGCTCGGTTTGACGATCCCGGAGGAGCACGGCGGCTCCGGCGGCGACACCCTGGCCTATTGCCTGGCCCTTGAGGAGCTCGGGCGCGGCGACAGCTCGGTGCGCGGGATCGTCTCGGTGTCGCTGGGCCTGGTGACGAAGTCGATTGTCGGCTATGGGACGCCCCAGCAGATCGAGCGCTGGGTTCCCGGGCTGTGCGCAGGGGAGATGGTGGGCAGCTTCGCGCTCACCGAGTCCGGCTCCGGGTCGGACCCTGCATCGCTGCGCATCCGCGCCACCCGCGATGGCGAGGGGTGGCGCGTCTCGGGCACGAAGATGTTCATTACCAACGGAACCTGGGCCTCGGTCGTCCTGCTGTTCGCGCGCACTGGCGGAGAGGGCAGCCGCGGTATCACGGCCTTCCTCGTGCCCACAGACGTCGAGGGGCTGACCCGCTCGACCATCCACGGCAAGCTCGGGCTGCGCGCGCAGGCCACCGCCGAGCTTGTGTTCGACAACGTCTACCTGCCCGACGAGTGGCGCCTCGGCGAGGAGGGCCGCGGCCTGTCGATCGCGATGGCCGCGCTCGCCAAGGGCCGCATGTCGGTGGCTGCGGGCTGCGTCGGGCTGGCCCGCGGGGCGCTCGAGCACGCGCTGACGTACGCCGGGCAGCGCGAGCAGTTCGGCAAGCCCATCGCCGGGCATCAGCTCGTCCAGGAACTGCTCGCGGACATGGCCGTCGAGGTCGATGCCGCCCGCCTGCTGACGTGGCGCGTCGCGGACCTGATCGACCGGCACCTCCCGTTCGCCACCGAGTCCTCCATGGCCAAGCTCTTCGCCAGCGAGGTCGCGGTCAAGGCGTCCGGGGCGGCGCTCCAGGTCTTCGGCGGCTATGGATTCATCGACGAGTACCCGGTCGGCAAGCTGACCCGCGACGCCAGGGTGATGACCCTGTACGAGGGCACCTCGCAGATCCAGAAGCTGGTCATCGGGCGCGCGCTGACCGGCATCAACGCATTCGGCTGAGCGGGCCGTCCGCTGTCCGTAGACTGACCGCCCGTGGCTCTTACCATCGGCATCGTCGGACTGCCCAACGTCGGCAAGTCCACCCTGTTCAACGCGCTGACGAAGAACGACGTCCTCGCCGCGAACTACCCGTTTGCGACCATCGAGCCGAATGTCGGGGTCGTCGGCGTGCCCGATGCGCGCCTAGGCGAACTGGCGAAGGTCTTCGGGTCGGTCAAGATCATCCCGGCGACGGTGTCGTTCGTCGACATCGCCGGGATCGTCAAGGGCGCCAGCGAGGGTGCGGGGCTGGGCAACAAGTTCCTGGCCAACATCCGCGAGGCCGATGCGATCTGCCAGGTCATCCGCGCCTTCAGCGATCCCGATGTGGTCCACGTCGACGGCAAGGTCTCGCCCAAGGACGACATCGAGACGATCAATACCGAGCTGATCCTGGCCGATATGCAGACCGTCGAGAAGGCGCTGCCGCGGCTGCAGAAGGAGGCCCGGATCTCCAAGGACCGCGTGGCCCTGCTCGCGGCGGTCACCGAGGCCGAGAAGATTTTGAACGAGGGGCGCACGCTGTACTCCTCCGGCATCGACGTCGCCCCGCTGCGCGAGCTGTCGCTGATGACGGCCAAGCCATTCCTCTATGTCTTCAACGTCGACTCAGACGAGCTGGGCAACGCCGAGTTCATCGACGAGCTCAAGGCGCTGGTCGCGCCGGCCGAGGCGATCTTCATGGACGCCAAGACCGAGGCCGAGCTGATCGAGCTCGACGCCGCAGAGGCCCTCGAGCTGCTCCAGTCGATGGGGCAGGAGGAGTCGGGCATCGATCAGCTGGCGCGGATCGGCTTCGGCACCCTCGGGCTCCAGACCTACCTGACCGCCGGGCCCAAGGAGTCGCGGGCGTGGACGATCCCGGTCGGCGCCACCGCGCCGGAGGCCGCGGGTGTGATCCACACCGACTTCCAGCGCGGGTTCATCAAGGCCGAGATCGTGTCGTTCGAGGACCTGATCGCCGCCGGCTCGATGGCCGAGGCCAAGGCCAAGGGCCGAGTGCGCATCGAGGGCAAGGACTACGTGATGGCCGACGGCGACGTAGTGGACTTCCGCTTCAACGTCTAGGCATCGCCTATGTCTTTACTTCGTAAGGCTTGTAGCTAGCTCAGGTCGGTGCCGGTCCGCCGGGAGTCCGCGGGGCGCTAGGCCGCGTATATCTCGGCCGCCGCCGTCCTGGTCGATCCTCCGCGGATGGCCACAGGTGCGAGTACGTGTTGAGGGTGACCCGCTGCTCGACATGCGACGTTCGGACGGCGCGTAGCTGGACATCCGCGAACGTGGTCGAGCGCACGACAGGCTCATGTTTTCGCGGTGCTGCCGACCCAACCTGTCGCGCCCCCCAGGCGGCGAAGTCGGTGGCCAGGGTGATCCGGCCAGCCTTGGGATCGACGTACTGGCCCGTCACGACCGCAGCCGTGACCTCGTCACGCCATCGCTGGGCGTCGACCATCCTGTTGAAGTGCTTCGCGTGCTCACGACCGGCTT
>JAOPVO010000261.1 GCA_025966155.1 Pseudonocardiales bacterium | reverse complement strand
ATCGGGCGGTAGAAGCGGATGCCGCCGGAGTACACCGCGATCGCCTCGCCGCCGGTCCAGCCCATGCAGCACAGGTGCGCGGCCTCGTCGATCCACCGCATGACGTTGCCGCCGTGGGTTTTGCCCGACCAGTTGACGTCGGTCGGCTTGGCCTGGAACCGCAGCGTGATGCGCTGCGCCGTGGTGTCGTCGGTGTAGGTCTGTCCGCTCATCGCCGCCTCGATCCGGGCGCGGACCGCGATCCGGGCGACGGCATCGCCCTGCCGGGCCCGCTGCTCGTCGGTGATCGGGGTCCATGCTGGCACCGGCACCGGCGCGCCCTCGGAGTCGACGGCCACGAAGATCACCAGGCAGTCGGTGGCCTCGACCGGCTCCCCGCCCTTCGGGTCCACCGACGTGACGACCACCCGGATATGCATGCTGGACCGCCCGGTATGGACCAGCGATGCGCTGACCTCGACCAGGTGGCCGGACTCGATGGGCCGCCGGAAGTGGACGTCCCCGACGTAGGCGGTCACAGCGTTGCCCCCGCACCACATGACCGACAGCGCGTATGCGGCCTTGTCGATCCACTCCAGCGCCTTGCCGCCGCCGACACTGCCGCCGATGGTCTCGACGTCGGTCGGCGCGGCCAGGAAGCGCAGGGTGATCTCAGAGCTGCGGGTCATGCGGTCGCCTCGTCCTGCGCGTGGCGCACCATGACCAGCCGATCGCCGGGCTGGACCTTCAGTGCCTCGCCCTCGCCGAACTTGTGCAGCGTCCCGGATCGCAGGATCCCCAGCAGGATCTCCGGGTTGGCCGGGCCCGTCGACCCGAAGTCCGCCGCCGTCGCCTCGCGCTCGATCAGCTCGAGCCCGGTGCCCGCCGACAGCAGATCGCTGGCGATATCGCCGGTGGCGGGGGACAGGGCCGAGACGCCCAGCAGCCGGCCGGCGGTGTCGGCGTAGACCACCACGCTGTCCGCGCCGGCGGTGCGGGTCAGCTCCTCGTTCTCGGACTGCCTGATCGCGACCACCACCGTGGCCCGCGGGTTCAGCCGCCGGACGGTGAGGCAGGCGAGCACGCTGGTGTCGTCGCGATGGGTCGCGATCATCACCCGGGTCGCGCGCGCGACCTCGGCCTGCTCGAGCACGCGGATCAGGGTGGCGTCCCCGACCAGCCCGGCCATGCCGTCCTCGGTGGCCTGGGCGATGGAGGCGGCGTCGGGGTCAATGACGATCATCTGGTCGAACCGGGCCCCGCCGTCGCGCAGCGCATAGGCCGCCGCGCGGCCCTTCGTGCCGTATCCGATGACAACGGTGTGGTCGTGCACTGTGCGCCTCCATCGGCGGGCCCGCGACTGCGCGCGGGCCGTGGTCGTGAGCACTTCGAGCGTGGTGCCGACCAGCAGCAGGATGAAGCCGAGTCGAAGCGGCGTGATCACCACGATGTTGACTGCGCGCGCGGCCGTGCTGACCGGGACGATGTCGCCGTAGCCGGTCGTGGATAGCGACACCGTCGAGTAGTACAGGCAGTCCAGCAGCGACATCGCGCCGCCGTAGGCGTCGCGGTAGCCCCCACGCTCGATGTACACGATGAACGTGCACAGCCCGAGCAGGCCCAGCGCCAGGGAGAACCGCTGCGCCAGGAGCCAGCCCGGGCCGGTCCGCGGGCCGGGGAACACCACGGCCTCAATCGGGATCGGAAGCCGGTGCTGGATGCGGCGCCGGGTCGGGATGTGGCCCCTGCGTCCGAGCCCGAGGCCAGCCGGTCGACGCCTCATGTGCATCGCCACAGTGTGGCTGACCCCGTCCCGGAACGACGAAGGGCCCCGCCGGATCGGCGGGGCCCTTCGTCGTTCACGTGCTGCTGTCTCAGGTGCAGTGGTTCACATACGCGAGCTGATCAGCGGGTGCGCTTCGGGTCCAGGAAGTCGCGCAGTGCGTCGCCGAGCAGGTTGAACGCGAGCACCGCGATGCTGAGGGCGGCACCCGGGAAGATGACGCCCCACGGCGCCACCTCCATGGTCGGTGCGCCGCTGCTCAGCATGCCGCCCCAGGAGGCGTTCGGCGGCGGCGGGCCGATGCCGAGGAAGCTCAGGGCCGACTCGGCGATGATCGTGATGGCGAACAGGAGGCTCCCGTACACCAGCAGCGGGGCCAGGAGGTTCGGCAGACCGTGCTTGAGCAGGATCCGGAATGTGCCGGCTCCATTGACCCGGGCAGCGTCGACGAACGGCTCTTCTCGGATCCGCAGCATCTCGGCCCGGGCAACGCGGTTGGTCTGGGGGATGACCAGCAGGCACAGCGCGATGATCGTGTTGCGCACCGACGGACCCAGCATGGCCGCGACGAACATCAGCAGCACGATGGCCGGGATGGCCATCAGCGGCTCGAGGACGCGCTGCAGGACGGTGTCGATCCAGCGGCCGCCGAAGAAGCCGGAGAAGATGCCCAGGCTGACGCCGATGACCATGCCGATGACGACTGTGGCCACCGACACCAGCAGCGACGTGCGCGCCCCGTAGAGGACGCGGGTGAAGATGTCGCGGCCAATCTCGTCCGTGCCCAGCAGGTGGCCGGGACCAGGCGCCTTGAGGATCGCGCGGCGATCCTGGAACGTCGGGTCGTACGGCGAGACGAGCGGCGCGAGGATCGCGATCGCCACGAACAGCAGGATCAGTGTCAGCGCGATTGCGCCGAACGGCTGGCTGCGGATGAAGCGGATGGGCAGCGGGCGCTGCTTGGCCCGCTTGATCACGACCGCTTGCGCGCTGCCAGCGACTCCCGGCCCTGTCTTGACGACAGCCGATTGAAGATCGGTCATATCGTAAGCCTCCTAATGATTACTGGTAGCGGACGCGGGGGTCGATGACGCCGTAGAGCAGGTCGACCATGATGGTGACGAGGATGAAGACGGTGGCGAAGACGATGACGGAGCCCATGACGACGGGGTAGTCGCGCTGGCGGACGCCCTCGGCGATGAGGGTGCCCATGCCGGGGATGGAGAAGATCGTCTCGAGGATGACGGTGCCGCCGAGGATGGCCCCGACCTGGAGGCCGAGGATGGTGAAGACGGGGATCAGGGAGTTCCGGGTGGCGTGCTTGAGCAGCACGATCCGGGGCCCGGCGCCCTTGGCCCGCACGGTGCGGATGTAGTTGGAGCCCAGGACCTCCAGCAGCGACGATCGCAGGAACCTGGCCACCGCGGCCATCGGCCCGGCCGACAGGGCGATGGCCGGCAGCATCATCTGCAGGAGGTTCTTGCTGGGGTCCTCCAGCGGGGAGCTGTAGGACAGCGGCGGGGTCCAGGAGAAGTAGAGGGCCAGGTAGGTGACCAGCATCAGCCCGATCCAGAACGAGGGGACCGAGATCCCGGCCACCGACACGACCCGCAGCAGCTGGTCCAGCCAGCTGTTGGGGCGAAGCGCGGACAGCATGCCCAGCGGCACCCCGAGCAGCACGCCCAGGGTCAGGGCCAGCGCGCCGAGCTCCAGGGTGACCGGCAGGCGGTGGGAGATCATCGTGGTGACCGGCTGCTCGGTGTAGAACGACTTCCCCAGATCCCCGGTGAACGCATTGCCCAGGAACGAGAACAGCTGCGACAGCACCGGCTTATCCAAGCCCAGCTCCGCCGTCCGCTGCGCGATCTGCGCCTCGGTGA
>JAOPVO010000228.1 GCA_025966155.1 Pseudonocardiales bacterium | reverse complement strand
CGATGCCGTGCCCGTAAGATTGACCGAGCCGGGTGTTACCGCTATCGGCCTGAGCTCGACTAGACGACGCGCCGGACGGCGATACGCAGGACCAGACGACGTGCTGGACCAGACAACGATGAGGTGCAGTACGTGGACCCGATGCCAGACGCCTCGGGCGCACCGGACCCCATAGATCGACCCGTGGTCATCGCCCTCGACGGCCCGTCGGGCACGGGCAAGTCCACTGTCGCCCGCGGTGTGGCGCGGGTTCTGGGCTACCGGTACCTCGACACCGGGGCGATGTACCGGGCGGCGACGCTGGCGGTGCTCAACGAGGCGCCCGATCTGGCCACGACCCTCGAGCTGGGATCGGCGCCGATTGGTCCTGTGCGCGAGCGCGTCACTGCCATTGTCGCCAGCGCCAAGATCGACATGGGTACCTCCCCGGACGAGGCGTGGACCCGGCTGGGCGGCGACGACGTGTCCACGGCGATCCGCACGCCGCAGGTCACCAAGGCGGTATCGGCGGTGTCGGCCGTCAGCGAGGTGCGGTCGGTCCTGGTCGCCGCGCAGCGCGCCGTGATCGAGCGGGGCCCGATCGTCGTTGAGGGCCGCGACATCGCGACGGTCGTATGGCCGGCGGCGCAGGTGCAGGTGTACTTGACGGCGTCGGCCGATGCGCGCGCCGCGCGCCGCGCCGGCGAGCTCGGCCGCCCGGCCGATGTGGCGGCGGTGCAGAACGACCTCGTCCAGCGCGACACCCATGACAGCACCCGCGCCGACAGCCCGCTCAGCGTGGCCGCCGGCGCTGTCACCCTCGACACCTCCGACCTGTCGGTCGACGAGGTAATACAACGCCTTGTCGACATGGCGAGAAAGGCGCCTGCTCATGAATGAGCCCGCCATCAACCCGATCGTTGCCGTCATCGGGCGCCCCAATGTCGGTAAGTCGACGCTGGTCAACCGGATCCTCGGCCGCCGCGAGGCCGTTGTTCAGGACATCCCCGGGGTCACCCGCGACCGGGTCGCCTACGACGCGCTCTGGCGCGGGCGGGCCTTCACCCTGGTCGACACCGGGGGCTGGGAGGTCGACGCCAAGGGCATGGCCGCGCGCATCGCCGAGCAGGCCCAGCGGGCGGTAGCCACCGCCGACGTCATCCTCTTCGTCGTCGACGGCAAGGTCGGCGCCACCACGGCCGATCTGGCCGTGGCCAGGATCCTGCGCCGGGCGGGCCGGCCCGTCGTGCTGGCCGTCACCAAGATCGATGACGAGCGCGGCGAGATCGAGGCGACCGAGCTGTGGGGCCTGGGCCTGGGCGAGCCGTATCCGGTCAGCGGCCTGCACGGGCGCGGAAGCGGCGATCTGCTCGATGTCCTGTTCTCCGTCCTGCCGGAGATGCCGCTGGCGCCGATCGAGCAGGAGCAGGGCCCGCGGCGGGTAGCGCTGGTCGGCCGGCCGAATGTCGGGAAGTCCAGCCTGCTCAACCGCCTCACCGGCGAGGAGCGATCCGTGGTCGACTCCGTCGCCGGAACGACCGTCGACCCAGTCGACAGCCTCGTCGAACTCGATGGGGAGATCTGGCGCTTTATCGACACAGCCGGCCTCCGCCGCCGCGTCCACCAGGCGTCGGGCATGGAGTACTACGCCAGCCTGCGCACCAGCAGCGCCGTCGAGGCGGCCGAGGTCGCGGTTGTGCTCCTGGACGCCGGGGATGTCCTCAGCGAGCAGGACCAGCGGGTCATCCAGACGGTGACCGACGCCGGGCGCGCGCTGGTGATCGTGTTCAACAAGTGGGACCTGGTCGACGAGGATCGCCGCGTGGACCTGGACCGCGAGATCGACCGCGACCTCGCTCGCGTCGCCTGGGCCCCGCGCGTGAACATCTCCGCCATCTCGGGGCGTGCGGTCCAGCGCCTGGCCCCGGCGCTGCGCACGGCCTTGGCGTCGTGGGACAAGCGCATCCCCACCGGCCCGCTGAACACCTGGCTGACCGATGTCGTCGCCCAGACGCCCCCGCCGCCGCGCGCCGGCAAGGCGCCGAAGGTGCTGTTCGTGACCCAGGCCGACACCCGCCCGCCGCGCTTCGTGCTGTTCACGACCGGTTTCCTCGAGGGCGGATACCGCCGATTCATCGAGCGGCGCCTGCGCGAGGACTTCGGGTTCCAGGGCACGCCGATACAGATCTCGGTCAAGGTTCGGGAGAAGCGCGGAGCAGGTCGCCCGGTGCGCTAATGTTCTCTGCGGTTCTCCTCCGCACAGCGGGCTGTGGCGCAGCTTGGTAGCGCACCTGACTGGGGGTCAGGGGGTCGCAGGTTCAAATCCTGTCAGCCCGACGCTGTGATATTGAACGGCACGACGATGGTGCACGGCACGACCACGAGCCCGGGTCCTCTCGCGAGGATCCGGGCTCGCGGCATTTAGCGGGGCGGCCGCGCGACGATCGCCTCGGCGTGCTCGGCGATCCACTCGACCAGGGGCAGCAGGCGTTGGGCCAGCCCGACCCCGAGGTCGGTGAGGCTGTAGTCGACGCGCGGCGGGATCGTGGGGTGGGCGTCCCGATGGACGATCCCGTCGGCCTCGAGCGTCCGGAGCGTCGAGGCGAGCATCTTCTCGCTGATGCCGCCGATGGCGCGGCGCAGCTCGCCCCAGCGCAGCGTCCCGTCGCTGAGGGTCATCAGAACCAGCACACCCCATTTGCTGGTCACATGGTCAAGCACAACGCGGGTGGGGCAGCCGTCGGAGAAGGTCGCGCCCTCAGGGCCGCCGGCGTCGCGCAGCTGCGCGAAAGTTACGGACATGCCGGTAGCTTACCGAAAGGTGGGTACCTGCGGTTGGGAAGTACCGTGCCATCAGGCTCGTTGGAGCGGGGGACACCTACGAAGGGGCCCACCATGACCATCCTCATCACTGCCGCCAGCGGCCAGCTCGGCCGACTCGCCATCGATGCGCTGCTCGCCCGCGGCGTGCCGGCCGAAGACATCCGGGCGGGGGCCAGGACGCCGGCCAAGCTCGCCGGGATCGCCGCGGGCGTCCAGGTAGTCGAGCTCGACTACGACCGCCCGGCCACCATTGCCGCCGCCGTCGAGGGCTCAGACGCCGTGCTGCTGATCTCCAGCAACGAGGTGGGGCGGCGCGTCGCCCAGCACCAGGCGGTCATCGACGCCGCTGTCGCCGCCGGGGTCGCGCGCTTCGTCTACACCAGCGCGCCGTTCGCGACGACATCCCAGCTGATCCTCGCGCCCGAGCACAAGGCCACCGAGGAGGCGATCGCGGCTTCAGGGCTGGCCGCGACGATCCTGCGCAACAACTGGTACACCGAGAACTATGCCGGCGCCATCGGCGTCGCGGCGGCAACGGGCGTCCTGCTCGGCAGCGCCGGGAGCGGCTCAGTCGCCAGTGCCAGCCGCGCGGACTTCGCTGCTGCGGCGGCGGCGGTCCTGATCGAGCCCGGCCACCTCGGCCAGGTGTACGAGCTGGCCGGCGACACCGCATGGACCCTCGACGAGCTCGCCGCGGCGATGTCGACGGTGACGGGCGCCGCCATCGAATACCGGGACGTCACCACCGAGGAGCACATTGCCGCACTGGTCGCCGCGGGCGTGGACGCCGGCACCGCGGGATTCCTGGCGGGCATCGATGCGAATATCAAGGCCGGCGACCTCGCGTTCACCGACGGGACGCTCGCCCGGCTCATCGCCCGCCCGACGACCCCCCTGGTCGATGGGCTCAAGGCCGCCGTCGCGGGCCCGAGCTAGCGCCGTCGAGGGCTCGAGCTAGCGCGTGAGCCGGGTGATGAGCCGCTGCTCCTTCGTGGGCCCGGTCACGTCCCAGAGCGTGCGCATTCCCCGACCGTCGGGGTCGATCTGAACCAGCCCGCGGTAGTGGTCGGCGGCACACGGATGGTCGACGGGGCGGCCCGGGCGCCAGGGGTGGAAGGCCCGTCCGTCGGCGAACTGCATCCACCACTGGCCATCGACCGGCGCGAGGCGCAGCTCCCGTCGGATCGGCGCCGACCGGCGCGGGAGCCACTGGCCCGGCACCGGTCCGGGGTGCGTCCATTCGAACCGCCCGGTCTCGGTCCACGTGACGTGACCCGCCTCGACGGTGATCCGCAGCTCCCCGGCGACTGTCCCGACGAGGCCGGTTGAGCGATCGGCCACGCGCCGCCGGAGTGTCCAGCTGCCCTGCAGATCGGGCGGGTCGTACTCCATAGTCGCCGAATCTATCGCCCGGATGCAGAGCGACGCCCGCCGCCCGGCCGTGGGCCGGGTCGGCGGGCGCCGTTGGGGATCGTGGAACTGAGCCTTACTTGCGGGTGGGAGCCGAGGAGTCCAGCCAGACATCGGCCATGTACCCGCGGGCGTGGCCCGGGTGCGTGTACATGTTGTGGACACCACCCGTCGGCGGTCGGATAACGAACGAGGTCGTCCGGAATGCCGAACCGCCCGCCGCGGGGAACCCTGGATCGGGTTCCGCCGCGACGGGCGGTCAGCTGATGCGGTGGTTCGAGTGCTGCCGGGCGCTACTTACTTGCGGCCGGGGGCGTCCTTGTCCAGCCACACGTCGACCATGTACGGCCGGGCGTACTGCGGGTGGGTGTACAGGTTGTGCACGTACGGCTGGGAGACCAGCAGTGCCGTGTACTGGTAGCCCATGATCGGGTTCAGCACGTTGTCGACCAGGTACGTCGACAGGTCGTGCAGCTTCTTCTCGCGGTCGTCCACGTCGATCGTCGAGCGCTGGTCCTCGATCATCGGGTCGACCTTGGGGTCGTTGGTATTGAACCAGTTGCGCGGGCCGTTGGACTTGTACAGCGCCTCGAGCCACTCATCCGGCGTCAGGAACCCGGTGGAGAGGCCGAAGGACATCTGGTAGTCCTTGGCGGCGAAGGTGCTGAAGTACGTGGCGTAGTCCAGGATCCGGAGCGTGGCGTTGATGCCGATGTCCTTCAGGTCCTGCTGGACCCACTGCGCCTGGTTGGTGATCGACGGGCCGTAGCCGTCGGTGGTGAGCATCTCGATATCGAAGCCGTTCGGGTAGCCCGCCTCGGCCAGCAGCTTCTTCGCCGCAGCCGGGTCGTACGGGTTGGCCTTGAGGGCCTCGGCGGACGTCATCGAGCCGAACAGCGTCGACGGGTAGGCCCCGGCGATCGCCACACCCTGCGGGTAGAACGTCTCGCCCATGCCGGCGCGGTCCCAGGCCATCGCAATGGCCTGGCGGACGCGAAGGTCATCGAACGGCTTGACGGCCTGGTTGAAGGTGACCTGGGTCATCGTCAGCGCGAGCTGAGACTTGACCACGGCGTCGGGGTTGGTCGAGATGACCGTCGGCAGCAGGGTGCTGCTGACGCTTCCCGTGACGTCGAGCTGGTTGGTGCGGAACGCGGCGATGGCGGCGGCCGGGTCGGACTGGATGATCAGGTTGACGCCATCGAGGTGGGGCTTGCCGGCGATGAAGTAATCCGGGTTCTTGATGTACGTCTTCTGGACCTTGCGGTCCCACTTCTGCAGGATGAACGGGCCGGTGCCGATGGCGGTCTGGGCCAGATCGAACTTCCCGGACGTGCCCTCGCAGGGCAGGATCTCCATGTAGAAGCTGGCCATCGTCTCGTCGAACGAGGCGTAGGGCGTGCTCAGGTTGAAGACGATGGTGGTGTCGTCCGGGGTGTCCATGGACTTCACGACGTCCATCAGGTTCTTCTGCACGCCGGGCAGGGTCTGGATCCGGTTGACGGTGCAGACGACGTCGGCGGAGCTGAACGCGCGGCCGCTGACCGGCGCGACGTTCTGCCACTTGACGCCCTTGCGGAGATTGAACGTCCAGGTGAGGCCGTCCGGGGACACATCCCACTTCTCGGCGAGGTCGCCGTGGACCTTCATGGAGCCGTACGGCAGATCGCGGCCGGCGTCGAACTCCAGCAGCTTGCTGTAGACGATGCCGGACACCTGGCCGTGCGTGTAGGCACTGGCCGACTTGTGCGGGTCGAGGGTCGGGGAGTCCGACGCGTCGTTGACGGTCAGGATCCCGCCATCCTCGGCCGGGCCGTCGCTCGGCAGTGCGCCGTTGAGCAGCGTGTCGGACTCAGGGGCGTCGGTTCCGCCGCCGCTGCTGCTGCTTCCGCCGCCACCGCCGCAACTGGCGACCAATGCGAGGGCCGTGAGGGCAGCTCCCGCGAACAGGACTGGTTTGCGCATTCTTGTTACCCCTCTCGCCGGGCATCCCTGACCGGCTTGGTGTGATCGTGCGAGGCGGGCATCCCTGACCGGCTCGAACGTGAGTGATCGCAGCGCTCGCCGGGCGACGGCGCGCAGATGCGATCGCAGCCACCGTAAGGCACGGTGAGGGCCAACAGAGGATTTCGGCGAGTCGTGACCAAACCGTTAGCACACAAGGGCCGCGGCCATCATCCCTATCCCGGACCACCCTCGCCTGCTTACGATGCGCTCACATCGCTTAGCATCCAAAGGAGTTCGCCGTGACGAAGAACATCGTCATCTGCCTTGACGGGACCGGCAATCAGCTCAAGGCCAAGGGCAATACCAACGTCCTGACCGTCTTCGAGATGCTCGATCTGAGCGACCCGGCCCGGCAGATCGGCTACTACGACCCCGGCGTCGGCACCTTCAGCTCGCGCGCCGCGTGGACGAGCCTGGCCCGCCGGATCTCCCGCCTGGGCGGCCTGGCGTTCGGGTCGGGCCAGCGCACGAACCTGGCCGAGGCCTACACGTACCTGATGAACACCTGGGAGCCCGGGGACAAGGTCTTCGTGTTCGGCTTCAGCCGCGGGGCGTACACCGCCCGGGCGCTGTCGGGGATGCTTCGCCTAGTCGGCCTGATGCGCCGTTCGTCGGAGAACCTGGTTCCGTATGCGATGACGGCATACACCCGAAGCGCCAAGTACACCGCGGACGACTGGAAGCAGATCCATCACTTCGCCAGGACCTTCGCCCGCGACGCGGGGGGCGGGCGCACCGGGGTCCCCATCGAGTTCATGGGGATCTGGGACACCGTGAAGGCGGCCGGGATCCTGCGGTGGGACCTGCATTGGCCGTACACGCGCCAGATGCCCAATGTGCGCGCAGTGCGCCATGCGGTATCGATCGACGAGAAGCGCCGGCCGTTCCACGAGTACCTCGTCGAGGCGCCCGAGCATGAGCCGGCCGCCGGGCCGCCGGCCATCGATGAGGTGTGGTTCGCCGGGGTGCACTCCGATGTCGGCGGCACCTTCGACGACGATCCCCGGCTTCCGCAGATCAGCCTGAAGTGGATGGTCGAGGGCGCCCGCGACGCCGGGATCGTGCTCAGGGCCGGTGCGTACGAGAAGGCCTGCGCGGTGACTGCGGCCAACGCCGTCGAGGGGAAGATCCACACGATGGGCCGGATCTGGGCCGTGCTCACCTACCGGCACCGTCCCGTCCCGGGCGGGGCCAAGGTCCATGCCAGTGTCGAGGCCCGGCGGGCCGCCACGGGGTACGGGCGGAAGTCGATCCCCGCCACCGTGGCCTTCGTGGACCCGACGTGGGCCGATCTCAGGCCGTAGGCGCGGCTTCGGCCTCGACGGCCACGGTCCGCGCCGCGGTCTTCCTGGTTCGGCGGGTCCGGCCCTCGAGGTACTTGGCGAGCAGGGACAGCATCGAGCACATGACGATGTAGATCGCCGCGACCACGAAGGTGACGGGCAGCACCGGGAACTCGAAGGCCTGGGCCGAGAACAGCTGCTTGGCCTCGGTGAGCAGCTCGCGGTAGGTGATCAGGAACCCGAGCGCGACATCCTTGAGCAGCACGACGAGCTGGCTGACGATGGCCGGGAGCATCGAGCGCACGGCCTGCGGCAGCAGCACTATCCGCATGACCTGGTTCTTGCGCAGGCCAAGCGCATAGCCGGCTTCGGACTGTCCGCGGGCCACGGCATTGATGCCGGCGCGGAAGATCTCGGCGAGCACGGCGCCGTTGTAGATGGTCAGGCCGAGCACCACCGAGGTGAGCTGGCCGAACTTGAATCCGTAGTACATGAAGAAGATCAGGATGAGGAGCGGGACCGCCCGGAACAGCTCGACGGCGGCGTAGCTGGGCACCCGCAGGAGGCGGTGGTCCGACAGCCGGCCGGCGGCGAGCACGCCGCCCAGGGCCAGGGCCAGGACCCCGGCGATGGCGCCGGCCTTGACTGTGGCGCCGAGGCCGCGCAGCAGGCTCTTCTGGACCTCGGTGTACTGGAAGATCTCCCACTTCCTGGCGCTGAACTGCCCGCTCTCGTTGAGCTTGTAGAGCACGTAGGCGAGCAGGCCGCCAACGGCAACGAGGCTGACCAGACCGTAGAGGCGGTAGCGCAGGCGGGCCTTGGGACCGGGGACGTCGTACAGAACGGACGTTGCGCTCATCGCGACACCCTCCATCGGCGCTCGAGTTGCTGCTGGGCGATCGACATCGGCAGGATCAGGAGGATGAAGCCCAGAGCCACCCAGACGAGCACGGGCAGGGCCTCGTAGGACAGCCCGGTGATCGGGTTCTCCTCGCTCAGCGCCTGCCGGAGCGCGCCGGGCTCGCTGACCCCGAAGCCGGCCGCGATGGTGGTGTTCTTCGTGAGGGCGATCAGCACGCTGGCCATCGGCGGCACGACCGACCGCAGCGCCTGGGGGAGCACCACCGTCGAGATGGACTGGGTGAACGTCATCCCGACGGCGCGCGCGGCCTCGGCCTGGCCGGGGGCCACGGAGTTGATGCCCGAGCGGACCGCCTCGCAGATGAAGGCGGCGGTGTAGAAGCCGAGGGACACCACGGCGACCTTGTACGGGCTGAGGCTCACATCCATCTTCGGGAGCCCGAAGAACACCAGGATGAAGATCAGCGTGAGCGGGGTATTACGGACGAGATTGACCCAGGTGGTGCCGGCCGCTCGCAGGATCGGCACCGGCGAGACGCGCATCACCGCCAGGGCGACGCCGAGGACGAGCGCGAGGATCGCGCCGGCAACCGTGAGCCGAATGGTCATCCAGAATGCCTCGATGAATTCGGACCAGTTGTCGGTCAGTGTTTCCAGGAACATCGCGCTCGTCCTCCTCTGATGTGCGTCGGTGCTATCGGCCTACTGGGTTAGCGTGCTTAGTAGCGCTCGATCGGAGGCGGTGTGGCCTTGGAGCCGGACTTGCCGAGGGTGGAGTCGTAGATCTCCTGCCACTTCCCGTTGCCGTAGGAGTCCTCGATGATGTCGTCGATCTTGCCGCGCAGCGCCGCGTCGTCCTTGTTGAGGCCGATGCCGTACTTCTCGGTGGAGAAGGGCTTGCCCACGACCTTGAGCTTGTCGGGGTTCTGCGCGGCGTAGCCCTTGAGGATCGCGTCATCGGTGGTGACGGCGTCGGTCTGCTTGTTCAGCAGCTGGTCGACGCAGAGCGAGTACTTCTCCAGCTCCAGCACATCGAGGCCCAGGTCCTTCAGCCGCTTGGCCGGGGTCGAGCCCGTCACGGAGCAGATCTTCTTCCCGGCCAGGGTGTCCTGGCCGGTGATGGAGGTGTCGTCCTTGCGCACGAGGAGGTCCTGGCCGGCGATGTAGTACGGGCCGGCGAAGGAGACCAGGGTCTTGCGGGTGTCGGTGATCGAGTACGTGCCGACGTAGTAGTCGATCTCGGCGGCGGCGATCGCCGTCTCGCGGTTGGCCGAGGGGATCGCCTTGTACTCGATCTGGTCCAGGCCGAAGCCGAGCTCGGCTGCGACCATCCGGGCGATCTCGATGTCGAAGCCGGAGTACTTGCCGGTGGTCGGGTCCTTGTAGCCGAGGTTGGGCTGGTCCTCCTTGACGCCGATGACGACCTTGCCGCGGGACTCCATGGCCGCGAAGGTCGTCGAGCCGGGGACGGTGACCTTGGCGGCGACCGAGGTGGTGACCTCGGGCTCGCCGTCGCCGCCGGACTTGCCGCAGGCGCCGAGGGTGAGGACCCCGGCCAGGCCGATGGCGATGATGTGACGAATACGCATGTGATGCTCCTCCAGAATGCTGGCGGCCCGGCGACTAGCTCGCCGAACCGCTTGGTCGGTGGGACAGCTGGGACAGGTGAAACAGCAGGGGGGCAGCGGCCAGCGTCAGTGGGCGATGATCTTGGCCAGGAAGTCCTTGGCCCGCTCGGAGGTCGGCGCGGTGAAGAACTGCTCCGGTGCGGCTTCCTCGACGATCTGGCCGTCGGCCATGAACACCACGCGGTTGGCCGCCTTCCGGGCGAAGCCCATCTCGTGGGTCACCACGATCATCGTCATGCCGTCGTGGGCGAGCTCGATCATCACGTCGAGGACCTCGTTGATCATCTCGGGGTCCAGCGCCGAGGTCGGCTCGTCGAACAGCACGACCTTGGGGTCCATAGCCAGCGCGCGGGCGATGGCCACGCGCTGCTGCTGGCCCCCGGAAAGCTGCGCCGGGTACTTCTGGGCGTGCGCGGCGACCCCGACCCGCTCGAGCAGGCTCATCGCGCGCTTCTCGGCCTCGGCCCTGCTTTTCTTGCGCACCTTGATCGGCCCGAGCGTGACGTTCTGCAGGATCGTCTTGTGGGCGAACAGGTTGAAGCTCTGGAACACCATGCCAACGTCGGCGCGATGGTGGGCCAGTTGCTTGCCCTCCGCGGGCAGCGGCTCGCCGTCGATCTCGATCCGGCCGCTGTCGATCGTCTCGAGGCGGTTGATCGTGCGGCACAGCGTCGACTTGCCTGACCCGGACGGCCCGATCACGACCAGCACCTCGCCGACCTTGACCGTGAGGTTGATGTCCTTCAGGACGTGCAGCGAGCCGTAGTGTTTGTTGACACCGATCGCCGATACCAGCGTCCGGCCGGCAGGTCCAGCGGAATCAGGGTGGCTCATAGGCGGACCCTAAGTTCGGGCCCCGCCGATGTGCATCGGACTTGAGCAAGTCTTGAGGATCAAGATTGGGTAACGCGGGGGATCTCCCGGATCGGGGAGGAGCGGCATGCGGCTACTTCTAGTGGAGGACGACGACAACGTCGCCGACGCGCTCAGCCGCATCCTGCGCCACTCCGGGTTCCACGTCGTGCGCGCGGGCAACGGCGTCGAGGCGATGGCGGCCTTCGCCCCCGATCAGGTCGATGCGGTCCTGCTGGATCTCGGCCTGCCTGACATGGACGGCCTGGAGCTGTGCCGGTGGTTCCGGTCGCGGTCGGACCTGCCCCTGCTGATCGTCACCGCCCGCGGGGATCTGGAGTCCCGGCTGCGCGGCCTCGATCTGGGCGCCGATGACTACCTGACCAAGCCGTACGACGCGCGGGAGCTGATGGCGCGGCTGCGGGCCGTCGTGCGCCGCCAGCAGGCCGGCGCGGCGTTCCCGCGGACGGGCAACCCGGCGGTCATCGAGGTGTCCATCGGCCCCCTGACCATCAATCGCGCGCGCTATCGGGCCAGCGTCGACGGGCGGGATGTCGCGCTGACCCGCAGGGAGTTCGAGCTCCTGGAATTGCTGGCCCGCGCACCGGGCGTCGTCTTCACCCGCGAGCAGATACTTCGTGAGCTATGGGGCACTGCGTGGCCGACTGCAGGGCGCAGCCTCGAGGTCCATGTGGCGTCGCTTCGATCCAAGCTCGGCGCGCGCGGGCTGGTCGAGACCGTGCGCGGCGTGGGCTACCGCGTAACGGGCGGATAGCCGTGCGCCGCCGCATCCTCGGTGCGCTGTTCCCGCTGCTGATCATCGCGGTTGTCCTGGTCGGGCTGCGCCTCGGCGCCGCGTACGCGCAATCCCAGCAGCGCGAGCTCTACCTGGATCGCCTGAATGACACCGCCCGATTGGCCAGTGTCGCCGAGGAATCGCTGGATGCCGGCGACCTCGACGGGCTCCGCGCCGAGCTGGAGCGCTTCGAGGAGGTCTTCGGGGTGCACAGCGCCGTGCTCGACCGGGGCGGGGCCGTGCTGATCGGATCCGGCGATGCCGTCGATCTGACTGCAGGCGATGCGCGGGCCCAGGTCGCCGCGGCCGAGGCCGGCGTGCGCGGTCGGCAGCAGGACCTCCTGCTGCCGTGGGACGACCGCGAGCTGGCGATCGCCGAGCCTGTATCGCGCAATGGCGACATCATCGGGGTGGTCGTCACGTCGTCCCCGACTACCGCGCTGCACCACGAGGTGCTGCGCGGCTGGGCCCTGATCGCAGCCATCGGCGTGGTGGCGCTGATCGCGTTCGGCGCCCTCATCCAATGGTTCACCCGCTGGGTGCTGCAGCCGGTGCGCGCGCTCGATGAGACCGCGCACCTGCTCGCGTCCGGGCAGTACGGCACCCGGGTGGCCCGCGCGGGGGGCCCGCCGGAGCTCCGGCGGCTCGCGCTGGCCTTCAACGAGATGGCCGACACGGTGGAGTCCTCGCTGGCCCAGCAGCGCACGTTCGTCGCCGATGCCTCCCACCAGCTGCGCAATCCGTTGAACGCGCTGCTGCTGCGCCTGCAGTACCTGGAGATGGCCGGGCCCGCCGACCTCGCCCCCGAGCTGCGCGGGGCCGAGGCCGAGGCGTGGCGGCTGGCCGAGCTCGTCGACCAGCTGCTGCAGCTGGCCAAGGCCGAGCAGCCGGCAGGGGACCCCGAGACCTTCGCGCTCGCCGCCCTGGCAGCGGAGCGCGCCGGTGCCGTGGCCGCGCTGATGCAGTCCCTCGGGATCCGGCTCGAGTCTCCGGACGTCGGCCAGCGCGAGGTGATCGTGCGGGCCAACCGGGCGGCGGTGTCGAGGGCGCTGGACGAGCTGCTGGACAACGCGGCGAAATACGGCCGGGCCCGCGGGACGATCGCGCTCCGGGTCGGGCGCGAGGGCGGCTCGGCGGTGCTGAGCGTCATCGATGACGGGCCGGGGCTCGGGGAGGGGGAGTGGGAGCAGGCCCCCCGGCGCTTCTGGCGCGGCCCCGGGCGCCAGAACGACCCCGGCGTCGGGCTGGGCCTGAGCATCGCCCAGACGCTCATGGAGGGGGCCGGCGGTTCGCTCGAGCTTCGCCCAGCCGGTGGATCGGCGCAGGCTCAGGGCCTGGAGGCGCGCCTGGTGCTGCCGGTGGTCACGGCTTGACGGACCGGAAGTAGCGCGTCGCGCCCGGATGGAGCTCGACCGGCGATGTGAAGATCGCCGAGCGCAGGTCGAAGGTGGCGGCGATCGGCGCACGGGCGGCGATGTCGTCGCGGCGCTCCTGGAGCAGCTGGGTCACCTCGGCCACCAGCCCCTCATCGGCATCCGCGCCGGTGATGAGGTAGTTCGCGACGGCGAGCGCGGTGACGGGCTCGACGCCCGGATAGGTGCCGGCGGGGACCCGGGCGACCCGGTAGGTGCTTCCGTAGATCCGGCGGAGGGCATCGACCACCGAGGTCAGGGACAGCAGGCGCAGCGGCGTGCTCGCGGCCAGATCGGAGATCCCCGCGGTGGGCAGCCCGCCGGACCAGAAGAAGGCGTCGATGTCCCCTCGGCGCAGCGCGCTGATCGAGTCGTCGAGCCCGAGCGGCTCGATCGCGACATCGGCGCCGGGGACGAGCCCGGCCGCGTACAGGATGCGCGTCGCGATCAGGGCCGTGCCTGACCCAGCGCCCCCGATGCCGACCCGCTGGCCCCGGAGGTCCGAGGGCTGCTGCAGCGGCGATTCAGCCGGGACGACGACGTGCACGTAGTCGTCGTAGAGCCGCGCGACGGCCCGGATGGGCTGCGGGTCCCCGGCGAAGCTGGACCGTCCGGTCGCGGCGTCGGCGGCGGCGTCCGCGGCGCAGAAGCCGAAGTCGGCGCGACCCGAGGCAACCAGCTGAATGTTCTCCAACGAGCCCTCGGTCGTGACGGCGGTGGCCGACGGCGCCGCGCCGGTGCGCTCGATCTGCTCGGCCACGCCGACGCCGTAGGAGTAGTAGACGCCCTGCGTCCCGCCGGTGGCGATCACGACCGCGCCGCGCGCGGACCGATCGGGGCCGCCGCAGGCGGCGAGCGCAATCGCCAGGACAGCGGCCAGCACGCTCGTCAGCGCTGCGGCCATCCGCCGCCGCGCCGCGGGCCGTCGGCCGGAACTGGGCATCGACCCAGTCTGAGGCATCGGGGCGCTAGCCTGCGCTGCATGGCGTGGGATCCGCTGCTTTACCGCAACTACGTCGACGAGCGCTCGCGCCCGTTCGCCGACCTCGTGGCCCGCATCGGCGCCGAGGCGCCGGCGCAGGTGGTGGATCTGGGCTGCGGCTCGGGCGGGCTGACCTCCACGCTGGCCCAGCGGTGGCCCGACGCCCGCATCGTGGGCCTGGACTCGTCGCCGGAGATGCTCGGCGCGGCTGTGCCGGGGCCCAGGTTGAGCTTCCAGCTCCAGGACATCGCCGAGTGGGACCCGTCGGCCGCCGCCCCCGACGTCATCGTCAGCAATGCGGCCCTGCAGTGGGTGCCTGGGCACCTGGCGATGCTCGAACGTTGGGCGCGCGCGCTGCGGACTGGCGGCTGGCTCGCCTTCCAGGTGCCGGCGAACTTCTCGTCGCCGTCGCACCGCCTCATGCGCGAGACCGCCGAGCTCCCGGAATTCCGAGACCGACTGGCGGGGGTGCTGCGGCACGACGACGCGATCGAATCAATAGCCGACTATTGGAAGGTGCTGGCCGCCGCCGGATGCGTCGTCGACGCTTGGGAGACGACGTACCTGCACGTCCTGCTTGGCGATGACCCGGTGCTCGAGTGGGTCCGGGGCACGGGGCTCCGCCCCGTGCTGGCGACGCTCGATGCTGCGTCGGCGGCCCGGTTCGAGGCCGAGTACGCCGCCCGGCTGCGCGAGGCCTATCCGTCGCAGGGTGGGGCAACTCTCTTCCCGTTCGCCCGCCGGTTCGTCGTAGCCCGCTCGGGTACGTCCTAGGACCATGAGCTCCCGCGACATTCTGGTGACCGGCGCGTCGGGCTTCGTCGGCTCCCATCTGGCCCGGGCCCTGGTCGACAAGGGCCATCGGGTTCGGGCGATGACCCGGCACCCCGATGACTACGATGGCGCGGGCGATCCCATAGGCGGCGATGTTGCCGATGCGGGTAGCCTCATCGAGCCGCTTCGAGGCGTCCATACCGCGTACTACCTGGTCCATTCCCTGGATTCCGCCGACTTCGAGGACAAGGACTCGGCTGCCGCCCGCCACTTCGGGCAAGCGGCCGCCGATGCCGGCGTGCAGCGGATCGTCTATCTCGGCGGGCTGGGCGAGGACAACGACAGGCTGTCGCCGCACCTGCGGTCGAGGCGGGAGGTCGAGGCTCTGCTGGGCGAGGGCGGCGTGCCGGTGACGACGCTGCGCGCGGCGGTCGTGATCGGCCACGGCGGCATCTCATGGGAGCTGACCCGTCAGTTGGTGGCCCACGTGCCGGTGATGGTCGCCCCGAAGTGGGTCAACACCCGGACCCAGCCCATCGCCCTCGTCGATGTCATCCGCTACCTCGTCGGAGTGCTGGACGACCCGCGCGCCGAGGGCCAGGTGTACGAGGTCGGCGGCCCGGACGTGCTGCGATACAAGGACATGATGAGCACAGTGGCCCGTCTTCAGAACAAGCGGCTGCTGCCGGTGTTGACCGTGCCGCTGCTGACACCCCGGCTGTCCTCCGCGTGGCTGGCGCTGGTCACCGACGTCGATGTGCAGACCGCGCGCACGCTGATCGACTCAATGACGAACGAGGTCGTGGTGCACGACCACGCGATCGAGCAGATCGTGCCGGGGGAGTCGTTGAGCTACGAGGACGCGGTGCGGGTTGCGCTGGCCGACCGCGCCGACGCCGAGGCGGCCAAGGAGGCCGAACCGGCCGAAACCGCATGACGGACCCGTCCCAGGCCAGTTCCCGGACGCGGGCCCGGCGCGGGGCGGCAGCGGCGGCGATCCTGCGACCCATGTTCGTCGACGTCGTGGAGCGCGACCATCAAGAGACCGACGCCGCGCATCGCCGGCGGCAGATCGTCGTCGCCGTCACTCTGGTTCTGGGCGCGACCCTGCTTGGGCTCTCCCTGTCCGTGCGCCCCGGGGATCGGCTGTTCTATTACCTGACCTTCGCCCTGGCCGCGGTTTGGGTGGTCGGCGGGCTGCTCTCCGGGCCGCTGCATCTGGGCCGGCTGCTGTTCCGCGGCCGGCTGCGCTACCCAATCGTGACGCCGATCGGCGTCGGGCTCGTCGTGTCCGCCGTCTTCGTCGTCGGCTCCCTGATCGTGCGCGAGATCCCGGCGATCCGCGGCGTCGTCGTCGATGTGCTGGACCACGCCAGCGAGGGGTCGCTGCCCCTGATCGCCGCGATCACCATCGTCAACGGCATCGCCGAGGAGATCTTCTTCCGGGGGGCGCTGTTCGCTGCGATCGGCCGGAAGCGCGCGGTGCTCCTGTCCTCAGTCGCCTATGTGGTGGCGACAATGGCCACGGGCAACCCCATGCTGGTGTTCGCGGCCATTCTGCTGAGCCCGCTGCTGGGCCTGCAGCGCCGGTCGACTGGCGGGGTGCTCGCGCCGATTCTGACCCACATCACCTGGTCGACAACGATGCTGCTGCTGCTGCCGCCCATCTTCGACCGAAGCTAACGCCCGTGGGGAATGGCCAGCGCCCCCAGTCGGCGGTCATGGGGCTTACCGACCGCGCGCGAGGTGCAGGGCGCGAAGTATTCCGGCGAGACGGCCCGACCGCCCCTTCCGGCCCTGCGCAGGCGGCCGCGAAATGTCGGGTGAGCCGGCGCCTCCGGCGTTGGCGGCACCCGTCGTTATCTCGGCGTCCCTAGGCGGTTGCTCCATAACAGGCCTCGTCTCGATCGCAGCTACAGCGGGGTGGATCACCCCGCCCGGATCTGTGCCATACCCAGGGCCAGGGCGCCCTATCGGCGAGGCTGGGAACCTTGACGGGGGCGCGCCCGCGTCAACGCGCCGATAGCCTGCTGTGGTGAGCAACCGGGCGTACGCAGCCGGGCTTGTCAGCCTGGGCGCACTGGCCGCCGCCGCCGCGGTACTGGTCAACGTATGGCTGTTCCCGCTCTACTCGCTGAACCGGGACGACTCGGTCTACATCGCGATGGCCCGATTGATCCAGGACGGCCACGTCACCCTGCCGGCCGCGGGCCACGAGGCGTTCCGGCCGTGGGCCTCCGGCCAGGTGGGCGGCCGGTTCGTGCTGAAGTACACGCCGCCGTGGCCGGCGGTCCTGGCTGGTGCGGAGCTCATCACCGGCTCGCCGCGAGCCGGTCTGGCTGCGACGGCGGCTGCCACCGTGGTGCTGACCGCGCTGCTCACAGCGGAGGTCCTGCGCAATCGGGTGACCGGCCTAGTGGCCGGCGCGCTGCTTCTGCTGTCGCCTGCGTTTCTGGTGCAGAGCGGCACCTACCTGCCCTACCTGTTCGAACTCGCGTGTGGGCTCGGGTTCGCGCTGCTGCTGCTGACCGGAGCCCGTCGGCGCTCAACCAGTCGCGTGGTCGCGGCCGGAGTGGTGATCGGCCTAGCCGCATGGGCGCGGCCATTCGACGCGGTGCTTATCGCCCTGCCCTTCACAGCGCTCGTGGCGCTGGCCGCCGCGCGTGCGCGTCGGCGCGGTTGCCCGGCCCGCTGGAACACGGTCGCTCTGCTTGCCCGGCTCGCGGCCGGGGCAATGCCCCTTGTCGCGGTGATCCTCGCCTACAACGCCGTCGTGCTCGGCGATCCTCTGCGGCTGCCGTACACCGTCACGGGCGCCAGCGACGGGTTCGGCTTCGGGCGCCGCGGCGTGTTCCCGCAGTACACCATCGAGTTCACCCCGGCCGACGGCGTCAGCGGCGTGCTCGCCAACCTGCGGTGGTTGCCCAGCTGGATCGCCGGGGGCCTCGTGCTCGTCGCGCTCGCGGTGTTCGGGCTGGTGCGCGCCACAGGGCGCGCGCGATTCGCGCTGGCGTCGCTGACCCTTGTCGTCCCGGTCGGCTACCTATTCTTTTGGGGCCCGTACGCGATGAGCAGTCAGTGGTCCGGTGTGCGGCTTTTCGGTCCGTTCTACCTGCTCCCGGTCATGGTGCCTCTCGTGGCGCTGGGCGCCTCCGGCTTGGTCCGGCTAGTCGCGGCAGGCGCCGGCCGTCGCCGGTGGGCCCGTCCATTTGCCGTGGCGGTCGTCGTCGCGATGGCGGCGCTGACCGCGATGGCAGTGCCGGACAAGGTGTCGGGCAACCTGGCCGTCAGGGACGACTTCCGTGCGCTGCAGCGCTTCGTCGAGGAACAGGACCTGGAACGAGCCGTGTTGATCCTGCCCTTCCGCGGGGATCTGGGCTTCGAAAGCACGACGCCCTTCCTGGAGAACAGGCCCTCGCTGGACCAGCGGGTGCTGTACGCGGAAGACCGCGGAATCAGGAACTTCGATCTCGTCGACCAGCATCCGGACCGAAAGATCTACCGGCTGACCCAGGAACTGCCGGCCGGTCGGCCAACTGGAGGCAGCCTGACCATGGACCGGCTGAAGGTCGAGTCCGGACCGACGCTGCCTATTGCCCTTCGGATCGACGATCCCGGGCCGGGCCGGTCGGCGAGTGCCTATGTGACTATCGACGGCGCCGAAGTGGGCTTCCACGACCTAGCCGCGGGCCCGGGCGGGCGATCCGATGTGACGTGGACGCTGACTGC
>JAOPVO010000212.1 GCA_025966155.1 Pseudonocardiales bacterium | reverse complement strand
CCGCACCTCGCTCCATGCCCGCCCGTCGCGCATCCGCGGCGGGCGCACCGTCACCGGCCCGGCGCGCAGAACCGCCGGCCAGCCGGGCATCGCAGCCATCGCGAGGGCAGCGGGTCCGGGCTCAGCGCTGCGCGAGCAGCTGCGGGATCACCGTGAGGCGCGAGCCCGGGACGACCTCGGTGACGGCCTCGTCTATGACGATGAGGCAGTTCGAGGCGGCGAGCGCCGCGATCAGGTGCGAGCCCGCGCCGCCGATCGGCTCGACCGACAGCGAGCCATCGGCCTCGCGATGCAGCAGCCCGCGCCGGTACTGGCGCTTGCCCGCAGGGCTGTCCATCCGCTCCAGCGCGATGGCCTGCACGGAGGCGCGATGCAGGTTCCGCTTGCCCAGCAGCTTGCGGATCGCCGGGCGCACGAACGCCTCGAACGACACGATCGAGCTGACCGGGTTCCCCGGCAGGCAGAAGATCGGCGTCTCGTGCTCGCCCTCGCCCAGATGCCCGTACCCCTGGGGCATCCCCGGCTGCATCGCCACACGGGTGAACCGGACACTGCCGATACCGCCGAGCGCCTCCTTGACCACGTCGTACGCGCCCATGCTGACGCCGCCGGTCGTGATGATGATGTCGACCCGGCGAACCAGGCCCTCGAGGGTGTCGATGAGGCGATCGTGGTCGTCGGGCACGATGCCGACGCGGTAGACCTCGGCTCCGGCATCGGATGCGGCCGCGGCCAGCAGGAAGCTGTTGACGTCGGTGACCTGGCCGAAGCCCGGGGTCTGGCCGACCTCGACCAGCTCGTTGCCAGTCGAGATGATGCCGACCCGCGGACGCGGCAGGACGTGGACGTCGCGCTTGCCGACCGCGGCCAGCAGGGCAATCTGCTGCGGGCCCAGCGGGGCGCCGACGGCCAGGGCCAACGCGCCGGCCTGCAGGTCCTCGCCCGCTCGGCGGACGTACTGGCCCGACTGCGCGGACGCGCGGATCTGGACTTTGGCCATGCCGCCGTCGGTGGACTCGATCGGCACGACGGCATCGGCCCCGGACGGCATCGGCGCGCCGGTCATGATCCGCATGGCCAGGTGCGGGCCCATCCCGGAAATCGAGCGCGCGCCGGCGGCGATGTCGCCGACAACCGACAGCTCAACCGGATCATCGGCGGTGGCGGCCCGCACATCGACAGCACGGACGGCGTAGCCATCCATCGCGGAGTTGTCGAAACCGGGCAGGTTGACCTCGGCGAACACATTCTCGGCCAGCAGCAGGCCCTGGGCCTCGAGCAGCGGGCGCGAGATGGGCGCCAGGACGCCGATGGATTCCAGGACACGGGCGAGGTGCTCGTCCACGCTGTCCATTGGGCCATCGGCAGCACTGCCGTGGTCCGGGTGCGTGACCTTGTCGTCGCTCACTCGCGGGCGCTCCTTCGCTGGGCGCGCCGACACGGAGCGGGTCGCTTCGTGTTAGGCGCGCTGCTGCACGAACTGTGTAAGCCACTCTACGAAAGGCGGGCCCAAGTCGGGCCGCTCACACGCCAGTTGCACGACCGCCTTCAAATAGTCGAGCCGGTCGCCGGTGTCGTATCTGCGCCCAGTGAACACGACGCCGTGCACCGGGACGCCGGCCAAGGCAAGCGTCCGCATCGCGTCGGTCAGCTGGATCTCCCCGCCGGCGCCGGGCTGGGTCGTGCGCAGCGCGTCGAAGATCTCCGTCGGCAGGATGTAGCGCCCGATGATCGCGAGATCGCTCGGGGCATCGGCCAACGCCGGCTTCTCGACCAGATCGGAGATGGCGACGATGCCGTCCTCGTCCGTCGGGGCCACCGCGACGCAGCCGTACTTGGAGATGTCCTCCCCCGGCACCTGCATCAGCCCCAGGACGATGCCGCCGAGACGCTCCTGGACGTCGATCATCGTCCCGAGCAGCTCGTCGCGCTCATCGATCAGGTCATCGCCCAGCATCACCACAAACGGCTCGTTGCCGGCGAAGCCCTCCGCGTGGGCCACCGCATCGCCCAGTCCGGCGGCCTTCGGCTGGCGCACATAGTGCATGCGCGCCAGCGTCGAGGACCGGCGGATGCGCTCGAGCAATGCGGTCGAGCCCTTGGCCTCCAGCGCCTCCTCGAGGGCGGGCTTCGCGTCGAAGTGCTCGGCGATGGCATCCTTGCCGCGCGCGGTGACGATCAGGACATCGGTCACGGCATTGGCAGCGGCCTCGGCGACGATGTACTCCAGCGCCGGGGTGTCCACGATCGGCAGCAATTCCTTGGGAATCGCCTTGGTGGCCGGCAGGAATCGGGTGCCGAGACCGGCGGCGGGGATGACGGCCTTTCGGGCCCGGACGCTCATGGCGGCAGACTAATGGAGTGAGCGGAATACAAGGTGACGGGCTCGTCACAGGGAATCAGGCCAAGCCGGACCTCCGGCGCGCGGCGCTGGACCATCGAGCGGGGCTCTCCCCGGGCGAGCGCGCAGCCCAATCCACCGCGATCGCCGACGCGGTATGGGCCCAGGTCCTGGCCACGAGCGCCCAGGTGGTTGCGGCCTACATCCCGTTCGCCTCGGAGCCCGGCAGCACGGCCCTGCTGGACCGCCTCTCGGGCCGGGCGACCGTGGTTGTGCCGTTCGCCGGCGCCGATGGCGACCTGGACTGGGTCGCCTGGACCGGCGCGGACGACCTCGTGCCCGCCCGACCAGGCAGCCGACTGCTGCGCCCGATCGGCCCGACCCTCGGCGCCCGGTTCATCGCCGACGCCGACCTCCTGCTGGTGCCCGCGCTGCTGGTCGCCCGGGACGGCGCCCGACTGGGCCGCGGAGGCGGTTCATACGACCGCGCGCTGCCCCGCGCCGGACGGGCCGCGGCGATCGCGGCCCTGCTGTTCGACGGCGAACTCGTCGAGCAACTGCCGGTCGATGACTGGGATGTGCCGGTGTCCGCGGTGGTCACCGCGGGGGGCGGTTGGACGGACCTCTCGCGGTGAGCAACAATTGGCAGTCTGCGCGGGTGAGTGCCAGCCGCTCCCCGCTCGATCCGACAGCTGAGGATTCCGCGACCGATGCCCACGTACCAGTACGTCTGCACCAACCCCGACGAGCCGCACCAGTTCGAGCGCGTCCAGACCTTCAGCGAAGCCGCGGTCAGCGTGTGCCCGGTCTGCGGCGCGCCGGTGCGCAAGCGCTACGGCTCGGTCGGCGTCGTGTTCAAGGGCTCGGGCTTCTACCGCAACGACAGCCGCGGCGGGACGAGCTCATCCGACGCGCCCAAGACCGACGCTAAAGCCGACGCCAAGTCCGACGGCGCGAAGTCCGACGCCAAGTCCGAGTCGAAGTCCGATTCCTCGAACTCCGACTCGGGCTCCTCGACGAAGTCCGCTGCGGCCGCGTCGTCCCCCAAGACCGGCGCGAGCGCGGGGTCCTCCGGCTCGTCGTCCAGCTCGTCGTCCAGCTCGTCGTCCAGCTCGTCGTCGTCCGGTTCGTCGAGCAGCTCCAGCTAGTTCCCACCGGGGCCATCCACAGCCCCCGCCATATCCACAGATCGCGCGCTGGCCCCGGGTGTGCCCGGTGGCGCTTCTAGCGTTCGGTCGATGGAGCTGCTCTCGGATGGCACGCGCCGCGCACTGACGCGGTGGGATGGGCGGCCGCGGCAGATCGCGGCTCTGCTGTGCGCGGCGCTGGCCGCGCTGCTGGCCCTCACCGGCGGGGGCGAGGACGTTGACCGCGGCGCAGGCTCGGCCGCATCCGTCGACGGCACCGCCGGGGCGGGCCCTTTAACCGCCTTG
>JAOPVO010000200.1 GCA_025966155.1 Pseudonocardiales bacterium | reverse complement strand
GCCCCGACGGCCGAGTGCAAGGGCACGTGCGCCCGGGCCGTACTATCTGCTGCGGTGTTACGGAGAGATTTCCGCTCGGAAACTTTCGGCAATCGTGATTGCGCCGCCCCTGTCGTGGGCGTCCGGTCACCTGCTTACTCTTCGCCGCGTCCGGTCCCACGGCATCGCTGAACTGGCGGGCCCAAGGTCAGTCCGGACTCGCGCGAGTCACTGGAGGACGGTCATGGGCAAGGTCACTGGGTTCCTGGAGTACCCCCGGGAGCTGCCGAAGCGTCGGCCCGTCCCGGTCCGCATCATGGACTGGCGCGAGGTCTACGAGCCGTTCCCCAAGGACCACCTCGAGACGCAGGCCAGCCGTTGCATGGACTGCGGCATCGCGTTCTGCCACGGCGGGTGCCCGCTGGGCAACCTGATCCCCGAGTGGAACGACCTCGTCTACCGCAAGGACTGGGAGGGCGCGAGCGAGCGCCTCCACGCCACCAACAACTTCCCCGAGTTCACCGGGCGGCTCTGCCCGGCTCCCTGCGAGGCCGCGTGCGTCCTGGGCATCAGCCAGGACCCGGTCACCATCAAGCAGGTCGAGGTCTCGATCATCGACGAGGCGTGGGACCAGGGCTGGGTCACCCCGGAGGCCCCCGCGGCCAAGACCGGCAAGTCCGTCGCCGTCGTCGGCTCCGGCCCGGCCGGCCTGGCCGCCGCGCAGCAGCTGACCCGCGCCGGCCACGACGTGACCGTCTACGAGCGCGATGACCGCATCGGCGGGCTCCTGCGCTACGGCATCCCCGAGTTCAAGATGGAGAAGGTGCAGATCGACCGGCGCATCGTCCAGATGGAGGCCGAGGGGACGACGTTCCGCACCGGCGTCGCCATCGGTGCGGACATCACCCTCGAGCAGTTGCACGGCGAGAACGACGCCGTGGTGCTCGCCATGGGCGCGACGATCACCCGCGACCTGCCGATCCCCGGACGCCAGCTGTTCGGGATCCACCAGGCGATGGAGTACCTGCCGTGGGCCAACCGCGCGCAGCAGGGCGACTTCCCCGTCGAGCAGACGCCCATCAATGCCAAGGGAAAGCGCGTCGTGATCATCGGCGGCGGCGACACCGGCGCGGACTGCCTGGGCACCGCCCACCGCCAGGGCGCCATGTCGGTGCACCAGTTCGAGATCATGCCCCGCCCGCCGGAGGCTCGCCCGTCGAACACCCCGTGGCCGACCTACCCCGGGATCTTCCGTGTCGCGTCCGCGCACGAGGAGGGCGGCGAGCGCGTCTACGCCGTCAACACCGAGGAGTTCGTGGGCGACGCCGAGGGCAACCTGACCGGCCTGCGCTACCACGAGGTCATCCAGGAGGTCGTGGACGGGCGGCCGACCTTCACCCGAGTCGAGGGCTCCGATGCCGTGCTCGAGGCCGACCTGGTCTTCCTGGCAATGGGCTTCACCGGCGTGGACCCCAAGCCGCTGTCGGACCTCGGCGTCCAGATCGACGGGCGCGGCAACGTGGCCCGGGACGCGCAGTGGGCGACCAATGTCGACGGCGTGTTCGTGGCCGGCGACGCCGGGCGCGGCCAGAGCCTGATCGTCTGGGCTATCGCCGAGGGCCGCTCCTGCGCCGCCGCGGTGGATGCTCACTTGATGGGGGCGTCGATCCTGCCCGCGCCGGTGCGCCCGAACGACCTCGCGCTGGCCTACCCCCGCTAGGTCGGCCCCACTACGGGTCCCGCCGACCTCAGGCGACGTCGCCGTGCCAGAGGGAGTCGCGGGCACGCGTCATGGCGACGAACAGTGTCCTGTTGTCGCGCTCGATCTCCTCGCGCTGGATTTCGGCTGATCCGGCACCGGGGCGCAGGACCGCGCGGAACGCGCAGACGACGTGCTTGAACTCAAGTCCCTTCGCCCGCTGGACGGTCCCGACCTTGACGGCGTCGGCGGGCTCCCCGGTGTAATCGGCGAGCTTCATGGCCCGGATCCCGGCCCGCGCCAGACCGGTCATGAATGCGTCGACCTCGCTGTTCGTTCGGCAGAGCACGGCCATTCCGGCCGGGGATTCCCCCGACGCGGCAAGGGCGCGGATGTGCTCGATGGCCAGGGCCCGCAACTCCTCGACCGAGGTGGCGCGCTGCCGAAGTACCCGGCCGCCCTGGCGATTGGGCTGGACGTCGCGGTGGCCGTGCTCAGTGCCGCCCTCGAGGTCGGCGAATTCGTCATCGGCAACGACGCGATGGGCAACGTCGAGGATCTCGGCGGCATTGCGGTAATTGGTGCGCAGGACGGCGGAACGGCCGGCAACGGACAACCCGGCCTCAGCGAGGGTGAAACCGCCGGGGTAGATCTGCTGCTGACCGTCCCCGACCAACAGCAACCGCTCGCCGCCGCCGCTCAACTCCGCCAGCAGTCGGACGCCTTGGCAGTTCAGGTCCTGAACCTCGTCGGCGATCACCGCGCCATACGGCCGCTGCAGGGGCCGCTCGCGCACCTCCGCGAGGGCGAGCGACAGAAGATCGTTGAAGTCCGCGACGCCCGAGGCCCGAAGCGTGTGCTCGTACTCCGCGTACATGTTCCAGACGATCTCGCGGTGCACCGGTTGCAGGGCAGTGCGGCGGCCTACCCTGGACAGCGATGCATAGTCAGCAAAGCTGGTGATGCCCCGGCCTTTGATCACGTAGTCGATCTCGTCGCGCCAGTACTCCCACGGCACCCCGAGCTGCGCGAGCGCGCTTCCGCGCCCGTGCGTGTTCCAGGCCCTCGTATAGGCGGCCCTCGCCTTGTAGGCATCGATGCGGGGCGCATTTCCGCGGGAGGCGAGCAGCTGACGAGCCCATGCGTGAAGGTTCACGAACTCAAGCTGATCGATCGTGGCCGGCGCCATTCGGGAGTACAGCCCACGCATCACCGGCGAGAGCGTTTTGACGAACGACGTGAACAGGACCGGCCCCGACGTCTCCGCCAGGTAGGCCGCACGATGCAGAGCCACCACCGTCTTGCCGGTGCCGGCAGCGCCGCGAATCCGGGCCGGTCCTGGGCCGGCCCGCCGGACGAGGCGAATCTGCTCCGGATGCAGGAAGGTCATCCAATCCTCGATGGATTGCATACGGGCGTGGGCGAGGATCGCGTCGGTGAGGGCGGCGACATCAAACAGCGAGTCAGGTGCGGCCTCGCTATGCCGGCTGATGGGGAGCACGGGCTCAGGCACGACCGTCGAGACCAGCTCGTCCGGCTCCCCGTCGTATGCGGGGAACCGATCCGCCAGCAGCGTCACCAGCTGGTCGACCTTGTCCGCGGCCAGGCGGGGGCCGCGGGCGTGGGCCCAGGGCACGAGCTCCCGCTCGTCTAGAACGTGGATCCGCCCGAGCATGGTGTTCGTCCCGCGCTGGCCGACGAACACCATGGCCGGATTCACCTCTGCCGGCGCCAGCCCGAACTCCGCCAACGCGTCGGTCACCAGCTCGGTCACGTGCAGCAGCTTGTCGACGTCGTCCCGCGCGTTCTCCTGGCCGCGGTACAGCGTGCCGTCGACGATGTCGGGCTCGGCCCAGCATTTGACGTCGATGACGATCACGCCGCCCGGGCCGATCAGGATCAAGTCGATATTGGCTCTGCTCCGCCGCGACCACCGGCGATCGGCCAGCACCGTCCATCCCCACGCCTCCATGGCCTGCAGGCGGGACAGCACCTCGGTCTCGGTGCGGTCGGCAACCCGGAAATTCTGGGCGCGTTGGCGCTCCTGGAGGTAGCGCTCGCGCAGTGCCGACGCGCGCAGCTCGGCTAGCTCGGCCTCGCGTCTCGCGGAGGTTGGGGACATCGGTGGTGATCTCCGCGGCGGTCGAGGATCGGACATCCTATTTGCCGCAGGCTACCTCACGCCAAGTCAACAACCGATCACTGTGCGGTCGATTGGAGGCGTGGCGGCCGGGTCAGATCTGCCCGGTTGATCACGTGCTTTGCGGGTGGACGGTGGCGTAGCGTCCGGTCCCCAGCGCGACCCGCCTCTGCGAAGGGATCCACCCCAATGCCCGGAGTGACTATCTCGGCCGGCTACGGCGCCGGCGGCAGCATCATCGCCCCGGCTCTGGCGCAACGGCTCGGTGCGACCTACCTCGATCGGGCGATCAGCACGCGGGTGGCCGACCAGCTCAACGTGTCGGTCAAGGAGGCCGAGGGCGGCACGGTCAACCGATCGCTGGTCGACCGGGTGCTCAAGGCCTTGGCCCCGCTGGGCGATGGCGCCTTCGGGACGGTTCCGCCCAACGCCTTCCCGCCCGAGGTCGAGGCCGAGCGCTTCCGCGACCAGTCCGAGGTGATCATGCGGGACGCACTGGTGGGCGGGGCCGTGATCCTGGGCCGCGCCGGTGCCGCTGCCCTGCGCGACGAGCCCCTCGTTCTGCGGGTCCGCCTCTTCGGCCCATCCGCCGCGCGTGCCCGCGCCGCCGCCGTGATCGAGGGCATCCCCCCCGAGACCGCCAAGAAGCAGCTGCCCGAGATCGACCGCGCGCGGGCCCATTACGTCCGCCGCCTCTACAGCGCCGATATCGACGACCCGTCGCTGTACCAGCTGCAGATCGACAGCACGGCGATAGCGCATGAGGCCTGCGTCGAGATCATCGCGACCGCCTACGCCTCGCTCATCGCCTGACCTGCTTCGCGTCCGCGTGATCTCGGGGCGGTCATCGCTATAGCAACCACAGCCCCGAGATCATGAGCGGGTCTTGCGGGCCCGCTTGCGCTCGCGGCGGCTCGCGAACGACGCGAGAGTCGAATCGGCCTTGCTGAGCAGCGATGCCGACCGGGATCCCGGTCGCTTGCGCTGCGCCGCCTCCGAGAAGCGATGCACGAGGTACCGGATGACGGGGATAGCGACGGCGAACAGCACCCAGGTGCGCAGCCGGGTCGAGAGGAAAGCCCACATGGGTAGCTCCGGAGGGTTCGGGGACGCGGTCCGGATCGCCCTACCCACCGAACGCGCCTTTGGCCCGTGCCTCGCGGCGATGATCTTCGGCTTCCCCGCCTCAGGGAACCGATCGCCTCAAGATCATGTGCCGGAACGGGTACGGGGCGCCAACGGCTTGCCGTTGCGTCGGCCGCCAACGCCGAGGAAACTGGCCCAATGAGCATCGCGACCGACCTGCTGGTGGATCTGTTCGATCGAGTCCGCCAGGTGTCGCACCGCGCCATCGAGGGCCTGAGCGAGCAACAGCTGACCGCCCGAATTGATCCGGAAGCCAACACGATTGCCTGGCTCGCCTGGCATATCGGGCGCGGGCAGGACCGGCAACTGGCGGACGCCGCGGGCATCGGCGAGGTGTGGACGGGCGAGGGGTTCGCCGCGAGGTTCGGGCTGCCGTTCGACGACTCGGCCAGCGGCTACGGCCAGACCAGCGACGACGTGGCAGCCGTCAAGGGCGTGTCTGCGGCGCTCTACCTGGACTACATCGACGCCGTATTCGACGCCATAGCCGCCTATGTCGCCGGGTTGACGCCGGATGACCTGGCTAAGGTGATCGACGACAAATGGGACCCGCCCGTCACCCTCGCCGTGCGCCTGGTCAGCATGGCGTCCGATGGCCTCCAGCACGCCGGCCAGGCCTCGTTCATCAAGGGGTCGCTCGCGCGCAGCTAGGCGGCCAGGGTCTTTATGTAGCCCAGCATGCAGTCCAGTGCCGCCTCGAGCGGCGCCGTCTCGCGGCTGGTCTGGCTCAGAAGCAGCCCGCCCTGCAGCGCCGCGAGCAGCCCGAGGGCCAGCTGCCGGGCATCGGCCTCGGGCCGCAGCGCGCCGCGATCCTTCATCGCTTGGAGCCCGCGCTGGATCGGGTCCTCCCAGCGCCGGAACGCACTCGCAAGATCGGGGCGTACCTCGGGCTGCGTCTCGGCCAGCTGAGCCGCCAGTGACCCGACTATGCATCCGCCGACGCAATCGCGGCGCCGCTGACGGTCGACAACCCCATCGCGCCACTCCTGCAGCGCCTCGAAGGTATCCAGCTGGTCGAGCAGCGGCCGCTGTCGGGCGATGATGGCGTCGGCCTGATGCGCGATCACCGCGCGAACCAGGCCCTGCTTGTCGCCGAAGTAGTGGTACAGCTGCGAGGCGCCGACGTCGGCGGCGGTCAGGATGTCCTCGACGCTCGT
>JAOPVO010000196.1 GCA_025966155.1 Pseudonocardiales bacterium | reverse complement strand
ACCGGGCGGACTCGGCGGCTGGGGCGGCCCGCCGTTGCCGGCGCCGCTGCTGCCGGCCGCATTGCCGCCGGTGCTTCCAGTGCCATCGTCCGAGCCCGATTGGCTGCCGAACAGCAGGCCGGACACCTCCTGATAGAGCTGGTCGGGATGCGGGATGTACGCGATCCGGCTCAGCGCCTGCTGCTGCCCGGCGGACTCGATCACGAACACCCCGTAGCCCAGCAGTCGTCCGGTGATCGTGCGCTCGTAGGTCAGATCGGTGACCTTCGCCAGCGGCATGATCGCCACGCGCTTGGTCAGGATGCCGGTCAGCAGCAGCACCCGCCGGTCGGTGACCACGAACCGCTCCAGGTACCACTCCCCGACCATCCAGAGGAACCAGGCCACGGTGAACAGCAGGAAGAAGACGAACGTGGCGCGCAGCAGCGCGACGTCGATGAACAGGTAGAGGGCGAGCAGGCCGCCGGCCCAGAACGCTGCGGCGGTGCCGGCGTAGCCCGAGAGCGCGGCCCAGTGGTGGCGCACCTCGAGGGCGTGCCGCTCGCTGGGAAGCAGGTACTTCGCGATCTCGGCCATGGCGTCGCTACCGATCGGTCCCGGGGCCGGGGACCGTCAGAGCTCCCTGACGAACTCGGCGATCTTGTCGAAGCCATCGCCGATGCCGACGCCGATGCTGTGCACCGTATCGGCGGCCTGATCGGGGTACTTGATGACATAGAAGACGACAAAGGCGATCAGCAGCCACCCCAGGGTGCGCTTGAGCGTCATCGGGTCTCCCAGGCTTCGAAGGGGGTTGGGCGGTCGGCGGAACTGGCTGGGCCGTGCCCCGGGATCACAGAACTTCAGTCCCAGCGGTCACAGCTGCCCCTTTACTACCGCATCCCGGTCGACACGACCCCGCGGCGCGCCGACGGACCTCGACCTTCGCTTGAGGGTTCGCCCATGTCGGCCACCGCGAGCCGCCCACCCGGCAGACTGCGGTCATGGCCCTCATCCCCTGCGCCGGCGCGATCATCGTGGACGGCGATGGGCGCCTACTGCTCATCCAGCGGGGCAAGGATCCCGGACGCGGGCTGTGGTCGGTGCCGGGCGGCAAGTGCGAGCCGGGCGAGACCGCGGCCCAGGCGTGCGTGCGCGAGGCGCTGGAGGAGACGGGCCTGACCGTCGAGATCTCCCGGCATGCGGGCCAGGTCAGATTCCCGGGCCTGCCCGGCGACGAGGTGCTCATCGACGACTTCCTCTGCATCGTCACCGGCGGGACGCTGCAAGCCGGCGACGACGCCGACGCCGCGCAATGGGTCGACCTTGCCGCCGCACAGGCCCTGCCGCTGACCACCGGGTTGCTGGAGGCACTGCGCGGCTGGGGGGCCTGGCCGACACCGGCCGCTTAGGCTGCGTTCGTGAGCCCGACCGCCGAGCGCCTTCGCGACCACGGCGCCGACGACCGGGTCATCGACCGGATGTCCGGCGCCGGGCGGGTCAGCCGGCACTGTGCGGCGGCATTGGCGGCGGCCCTGCTGCTCGGGACGACGCTGTTCGGCCAGGACTCCGACTTCCCGTTCGCGCCGTTCCGGATGTACGCGACCCGCGACGATCCCAACGGCGTGATCCGCATCCTCGCGGTCGAGGCGGTCGCCCCCGACGGCGCGGTGACCGACGTGACCGACGCCCACGGCGCCCCGCGCCGGGCCGAGCTCGAGGGCCGGATCGACGCGCTCCGCGAGGACCCCGGCCTCCTGGCCTCGCTCGCGCCGCTCTACCTGGCCGCGGCGACCGACACCTCCACCCTGCGGGTCGTGTGGCGGGAGTACCGGCTGATCGACGGGCGATCGCGGCCGCCGCAGGACCGCATCCTGGCGTCGATCGACGTCTCGGATCCGAAGTGAGCGCCGTGGGGGCCGCGCCTGGCCTGGCCCGGGCGCGGGAATCGTGGTGGTTCGGCGCGGTCCCGCTGCGCCGGATCGCGTTGCTGCGGGCTGTTGTCTATCTGTTCATCCCCCTCGATGTGGTGTTGACCAGCGGCTGGGTGCGCGAGCACGCCGCGCAGGGGCCGGTGCTGTACGAGCCGCTGACCGTGGCCCGTTGGCTGCACCTGCCGGCGCCGTCCAGCCTCGCGGTCAATCTGCTCGCGGTGGTGGTGGTCGCCTCCGCGGTGGCCGCGGCAACCGGATGGCGGCCGCGGATCACCGGCACGATCGCCGGCCTGGCCTACTTGGGCTGGATGGTCGTGGCAATGTCGTACGGCAAGGTCGACCATGATCGCTTCGCCTTCCTCATCGCCCTGGCGGTGCTTCCGACGATCAGGGCCACCAGCCTGCGCGCTTCGCAGAGTGCGGGCCGGTGGACCGAGCAGGGTGCGTGGGCACTGCGCTGCGTCCAGCTGGCTGTTGTGGCGACGTACTTCCTGGCCTCGTGGTCGAAGATCCGGTTCGGCGGGCTCGACTGGCCGACCGGCGCGACGCTGGAGCGCGCGCTCCTGCGCCGCGACACCGTGTTCTCGTCCTGGATGCTGGACAAGCCGCAGATCCTGGTGCCGATGCAGTTCGCCATGATCGGGGCCGAGCTGCTGTCGCCGTTGGTGCTGCTGGCCCGCTCCGACCGCGCCCGGACCCTCGTGGCATTCGGGATGTGGGCGTTCCACCTCAGCGTGTTCGCCGGGGTGACGATCATCTTCCTGCCGCACTGCGTGGCGATCGCCGCCTTCGTGCCGCTGGAGCGCCTGGATGGTGCGGCCTCCCGGCTTTTTGGGCGAGGGCCGCTGCGGCGGCCTCGGCCCGTCGATCCCGGCCTCCTGCCCGAGCCCGAGGTCGTCGGACCCGGGATCAGGCCGGCGGGTCGGACAGGGACACCGACCGCCGCCGGACATCGCTGAGGTCGGTTCCGGCCATCGCCAGCCGCTCGCGCAGCGCCGGCACGCCCTTCGCCCGCGCCCAGGCCAGCTCGGTCGGGGTGACCGGGATGGCCTCGAGCAGCGCGACCGGCTCGACCCCGGGCACGTCGGTCTGGATGAACGCCGAGCCGAGGACGCCGGCGCCGTCGGTGAGCGCGGCCCCGGTGTCGGCGGCCTCGCCCAGCGCGGTGCGGATAACGAAGCCAGTGCACGAGGACCCGGCGGTCACCGGCGCGCCGAGGTCGACCGTCGATTCGGCCTTGAGCACGATGCCCTCGACGGACGGCGTCGCCGCCAGGATCGCGAGGCTGCGGACCATCCCGTCCGAGAGCGACTCCCCCGAGCGGTTCCCGCCGTCGCGCACCCGAACCAGGATCTCGGCCCGCGGCCCGGCGACCGGATCGGCGTGCATGGCGGTCGGATCGGCCATGGGGTGCCGCGAGGCGCCCAGCGTGCTCAACTGGGCCACGTCGCCGTCGCGCCACCGCAGGATCTCGATCCGCTCCACGCCGACGAACGACACCGACGCGCGAGCGGGCTCCGGCCCGAATCGCTCCAGCAGCGCCGCCTCGACGGCGGCAATAACCTGATCACCCGACACAGCAGGCGACGGTAGCCGACCGGCCGCCCGCCTCCGCACGCCTCGGCACGTCTCCGCACCTGCCCAGCGCCAGCGACAGCCGGGAGCCATTAGCCGGCGAACGAGCTGGCGATGCGCACCTCCACGTCGGCGTAGCTCGCGCCGGCCCCCGTCAGCAGCTGGCCGATGCCGTCCAGCGCCTCGGTGAGCGACGCCGCGCTGGTGTCGAATTGCGCGAACAGCTCGGCGAATCGGGCCGCTGCGGCGCCGGTCCACTGCGAGCCGACCACCGGCTGCAGCTGCGAGCGCAGCGCGCTATGGGCGCCGCGCACGTCCCCGGCCGTACGCCCGCAGGTGGACCCCAGGGTCTGCAGCTGCTCCGGGGTGACGCTGAATCCAGGCATGTCGCTCTCTTCTCCGCGAGGTCTCGCCGGGTCGCCGACCCGGGCCCCAGGCGGGGCGCACCTCACAACCGGCGACGCTAGGCGCCGAAGATCCATCGTTGCGGCCTATCGCGGCGCCTGTGGACAATGGCCGCAGCTATCCACAGGCCATCGACAATCCACCCGCAGGCACCGGACCCACTCGCACACTCAGCCCATGCCTGTTGATCTGACGCTGCGCCGGCCCGATGGGGTCGACCTGGACATCCGCGCGCCCGCAGGCCAGACGCTAGGTGCGGCCCTCGACGGCTTGGGGCTCGGCGTCGACCACCAGGAGTGCTGGTCAGGGTCGCGGCGGCTCACGGGCGCGGATCGGATCGGCGGGCTCGGGCTCCGCAGCGGCGATGTGGTGAGCACCGGCCAGGCGGGGCCCCGTATCGGGGGCCGCGAGTCCATGCTGCAACTGCAGGTCGTCGGGGGTCCCGGCGCGGGCGCGGCGGTGTCCCTGTCCACGGGCCTGCACATCATCGGGCGCGCACCGGATGCCCATATCTCGCTGCTCGATCCGGACGTCTCCCGTCGGCACGCGACGTTGACGGTGTCCGCCAATGGCGTGACCGTTCATGACCTCGGATCCAGCAACGGCACATCCATCGATGGGACCCGCGTGCCGCCCGCCGGCGCGCCGCTGCTCAGCGGCCAGGCCCTGCGCTGCGGGGATTGCGTGCTGAGCCTTGCCGCGCTTCCGGACCCCCCGGCAGCGGGGCGCTTCCAGGCCGAGGGGCTCCGGACCATCACCCGCCCGCCCCGGGTGCGGCCCGCCAGCGCCTCCGGCGTCGAGCTGCCGGATCATCCCCATGCCCGGGTGCCCATGCGGATGCAATGGGCTGCGGCCGGCGTCGGCGCCATTGCCGGGTGCGTTCTGGCCCTTCTGCTGCATAGTCCACTCTTTCTCGCCTTCGCCGCTCTCGGCCCGCTGAGCCTGCTGGCCACGGCGGCCGTGGATCGGCGGTCGACGCGCAAGGGCCGGCGCACCGACGCCCGCACGTTCAGCCGGGACGAGCACGCCGCGCAAGCACAGCTCCGGGGCGCGCTCGTCGTCGAGCTGGCGCAGCTTCGGCGTCGCTATCCCGATCCCGCGCAGATCAGGCTCATTGCCGCCACGCCGAGCTGCCGCATCTGGGAGCGGCGCGCCGGCGACGACGATGCCCTAGTAGTCCGAGTCGGCCTCGGCGCACAGGCGTCGGCGATCCCCGTGCGACGGGCGGGGGCCGCCGAGGCAGCGCCGGCCGAGCATGCGCTGGCGCCGATTGCCGTGGACCTCCGCGCCGGCCCGCTGGGCATCGCCAGCCGATCGGCCGCGGGGCTCGGGCTGGCCCGCAGCATCGTGGCGCAGCTGTGCGTCCTCCACGCGCCTGGCGACTTGGCGATCGTGGGGCTGATCGCCGACAGCCGGGCCGAGCGCTGGCGCTGGATCCGTTGGATTCCGCACCTCCGGGCGGTGGCCGTCGACCCTGCCGGGCGGGAGGCCGCGATCGCCGATGCGCTGGCCGAGCTCGATCAGCGGGAGACCTCGCGCGGTCCGGGGCGCCCCTGGCGCGGCCAGTGGATTGTGCTGCTCATTGACGGCCCTGCGGCCGTTGCCGCCATGGCGGGCCTCTCGCGGCTTCTGCGGGACGGCCCAGCCGTGGGCATCTCCGCGGTCTGCCTCGACGAGGAGACGCGGCTGCTGCCCTCGTCGTGCACGACCCTTGTCCAGGCCGGACCCGGCCCAGGCCCGTGGGGGCGGCTGACGCGGGAGGGAGCGGACGCAGTATCCGACGATAGCCGTCGGATACTGCTCGACGGCCTCGCGCTGCCTCACTGCGATGACCTCGCCCGCTCCCTCGCCCAACTGGAAGACCCGGCCGACGGCGCGCCGACCGTGCCCGGGCACGTTCGGCTCCTCGATCTGCTTGCGCTCGGCCAGCCGACCGCCGATGGCGTGCGGATGCGCTGGGCCCGGACATCGGGGCTGCGCACCCCGATCGGATCCGGCGCCCACGGCCCCGTCGAGGTGGACCTCGAGCGGGACGGACCGCACATGCTGATCGCAGGCACCACCGGTGCTGGGAAGTCGGAATTGCTCCAGAGCATTGTGGCTGGCCTCGCGGCCGCCCGCCCGCCGGAGGATCTCGCGTTCGTGCTGATCGACTACAAAGGCGGAGCCGCGTTCGGGGCGTGCGCAGGCCTCCCGCACGTGGCCGGGCTCGTCACCGACCTGGACGCCCATCTCACCGAGCGGGCCCTTCGATCGCTCGGAGCCGAGCTGCGTCGACGGGAGACCGCACTGGCCCGAGTCGGCGCAAAGGACATGGCCGGCTATCGACTCGGCGCGCCTACGGGGGCGGATCGGTTGCCGTACCTCGTCATCGTCATCGATGAGTTCGCCGCGCTCGCCCTGGAGCTCCCGCAATTCGTCAGCGGGCTGGTCGGCGTCGCGGCGCGCGGACGATCGCTCGGCGTGCATCTGATCCTGGCGACCCAGCGCCCAAGCGGCGTTGTATCGCCGGAGATCCGGGCCAACACGGCCCTGCGCATCGCGCTGCGGGTTACCGACGCCGGCGAGTCGATCGACGTCATCGGGATACCGGACGCCGCATCGATCAGCAGCTCCACACCGGGGCGGGCGTACCTCAAGGGTCTCGCCGGAGCCGGTGACGCCATCGCATTGCAGGCCGCCCGCGCGTCGGGCCGATCCCCCTCCGCCGGCGACAGCGCGTCGCAGGTGCTGGACGGCTGGCGGAGGACCCGCGCGCCGCGGGAAACCGGGACGTCGACCGACGATCTCGCGGCCTTGGTCGCCGCGGTCGCGCACGCCGCGGATCCCCTGGAGCGCCCGGGCGCTCCCTGGCTGCCGCCGCTGCCAGCGTCGTTGCCCACAACCGATAGCCGCCTCAGCGTCGCGCGGCATCGACCGCACGACCTGCCGATCGGCCTGCGCGACTGCCCCGATGAGCAGACCCAGGACGTGTTCGCCCTCGACCTGTCCGCCGGCGGCTCAATTCTCATAGCCGGCTCCGCGCGGTCCGGACGCACAACGGCGCTCCGGACTGTTGTGGCCGAGGCGCTGGGGCAGGCGCCGGGCGCGCTCGACCTCTACGTCGTCGATTGCTCCGGCGGCGGGCTGGGCGACGTCGCGGCAGCACCCAACTGCGCCGCCGCCCTGACCGCCGATGACCCCGCCGCCCTTGCGGCAATGGTCCGCATCCTCAGCGACCGCATCCGGCACGATGCGGGCGGCCTCACCGCTCGGCCGGCGCTGGTGGTGATCGACGGAGTCGAGGCGATGGCGGCGGCTCTGGACGACGCGGATCCCGGCCGCGGGGACGATGCCCTTCTCGCTCTGCTGCGGCAAGCCGGCTCGGGTCGCACGACGATCGTGGTCACCGGGGATCGACCGGCCCTCGTCGGTCGGATCGGGTCCGCCGTCTCGAGGAAATTGCTGTTGCGCATGAATGATCGGGCCGACTACCTATTGGCCGGCATCGCGATGCGGCGCGTCCCCGACACGGTCGGCCCCGGACGGGCCCTCCACGCGCCGGACGGCCTCGAGATCCAGTTCGCCGTGCTGGGGCTCGGCGATGAGCCCGGTCAGAAGGTCGAGCTCGCCCGCATCGCGAGGGCCGCCGCTGCGGCCGGCCCGCCCATAGCCGCCGGGGCCCGCACAGCATCCGGCGCCCGAGCAGCGTCCGGTGCCCGAGCAGCGTCCGGCGACCGCCCCACCGGCAGGCCCATGCGGATTCGGGCGCTCCCCCGCTCCGTCCGCTTGATCGACATCGAGGCGGTGGCGCAGGGGGTCGAGCCGGGCCGGGGCGCCCTGCTGGGCTTGGGCGGGGACGACGCCCGTCCGATCTGGGCCCCGCTATTCGCCCCGGGCGCCCGCGTCCTTGTGGCCGGACCCCCGGGATCGGGCCGGACGACGACGCTGACACTCATCGCCGCACAGGCGCGGGGCCGCGGACTGACCGTCATCCAGGTGCACGGCCACCGCTCGCCGCCACCAGCGCTGCCCGCGGGCATCGACCCCGGGGCCGTGATCGTGGTCGACGACTGCGACGCGCTCACCGATACCCCGCTGGGCGATCAATTGGCGCGCCTGGCGCAGGACCGTGGCGCGCAATCGGCGATCATCGTGGCCACGACCCCGGACGCGGCAATGTCCTACCGCGGAATCGGCGCAGCGGTGGCCCGCCGGCGCACCGGAATCCTGCTCTCGCCGGGGCCCGGCGACGGAGCGGCGCTCGGGCTGGCCCTCCCCCGGGGGCGGGCGCCGGGCATCCCCGGTCGCGGTGTCCTCGTGGGCCTCGGCCCGACGACCGTCATCCAGGTGGCGATGCCGTGAGCCGACGCAATGCACGGGAATGCGCACCGGCCCCGCCGACCGGCGGGCCGGGATCGCGCGCGTGCTCTAGCTGGGCGAGGGCCGCGCGTCGGCGATCAGCTGCTCGAGCTCCTGCGGGGCGTACCAGGACAGCTCGAAGCCCTCCGCATCGTCGACCGTCTCCTGCGCCGCCTCGTCGCCCAGGTCCGCCTGGTCGATGGCAGCCACAGCCGCGGCAACGGCAACGGCGGCGTCTGCGTCGTCCAGATGCACCGAGGCGATCGCCGCCGCTGGCACGGCGGCGGAGATCCGGACCACACCGCGGTCGAGGTCATCGCGGACCTCGACCTGATCTTCCGGGACGTCTGCGGACAGCACGGCTCGCCGCGACGGCGCCCCGAACGCGGTGCCCAGCAGCCGGAGCGACGCGCGCGCGGCCTCGGCGAACGCCGCGTACTCCAGCTCGTCGACGTCCTCGTCCTCGATGTACCACTCACGCAGCCCGGGGGTGACGGCGAATGCGGTGATGGGGGCATCCCCGATCTCGCCGCTGGCCTGAAGCGCCGACAGCGAAAGAAGCGTGGCCGGCAGATACACCCTCATCCCGCGACCCTAACGCCCGGCCGGGCGCGATCGGCGGGCACCAGCGCGCCGGGCGCCGCGGCGGCCGTGATCAGGCCTCGGGGCGCCGGTCAGCGCGATGGCCAACTCGATGACCGCCGATCGGAACGGGCTCCTCGGCGCCACCCGCGCGATGGGGAGCCCGGCGATCATGGCGGCGTCGACTCCGGACTGGTCGTAGGGCAGATAGGCCGCCGGCGGCTGCCCGGCGAACCGGGCCACCGCCGCCGCGAGCTCCTCCTGCGCCGGCCCGCGGGTGGCGGTGGACCGCACTCGATTGAGCACTATCCATACCGGTGCGGACACCCCCGCCGCCTTCAGGTCCTCGAGACCCCGAAGCAGGCGAGTGAGCCCGATCGGGTCGGCCGCGCCGACGGCGATCACGACGTCGGCGGCATCCAGCATCGCCAGCGTGGCCCCATTGCGCCGCGGCGCGGCCGTGTCGAAGGACAGCTCCTCGTCGGACTCCAGGCAGAAGCCGACGTCGACGATGGTGAAATCGGCCATCGAGCGGCTGACCTCGAGCATCCGCTCCAGCGCGGGAGGCCGCAGCTCCGGCCAGCGATCCGCCCGCGGCAGGCCGGTCAGCACCCGTAGGCCAGGTTCGGCCGCCCAGCACAGCGCCGCCAATGCGGGCGCGTCCAGGCGGCCGTTGCCCGCCTGGCGGGCCGCGGCCGCAACACCCGGGGACTCATCCAGCAGGCCGAGCATGGTGGCGATGCTGCCGCCGTAGACGTCGCCATCGATGAGCAGCGCACCCAGCCCCAGCCGCGCGATCTCATCGGCGAGGGTCGCAGCGACTGTGCTCCGCCCGGGGCCGCCGGTTGGGCCCCAGACCGCCACCAGCGCGCCGAGGTCGCCGTGGGTCGGGCGCAGCGGCGGGTCGGTCAGCGCATCATGCATCCGGGGATCCGCCACAGCCGTCGACAGACCGAACCCGCGCGGGGAGGCGCCGCCGGACCCTGCGGCCACATCGGCACAGGCCGACTGGATCGCCGCGGCAACGACCTCCGGTCGCGCGCTCCCGGCAACGAAGTGCCGAACGCCCAATGCCCGCAGCCGCACGGCCTCCCCCGTATCGGAGGCAGCGTCGTCGCCGTCGCCCGTGGAGTTGCCAAGGCCGTCGCCGAGATCGCCGGGCGGCTCCGGGTCGCCTTCGAGCACAACGACAACCGCGACCGCCGAAGCGGCGAGCCGCTCCAGCGCATCGGCGTCCAGCCGTCGAAGCGTCGCCGATACCAGGGCCGCCTCGCCCTGGCCCGATGCCGCAACGGCCAGCAGGTCCACCACGTCCACGCAGCGCCGCACGATCTGGACCCCGTGCGGGTTGCCGTCGGGCCCGAGATCGCCCAGCAGCCGCGCTTCCCACGCCGCACCGCCCGCAGCACTCAGCACAGCGATCGAGCTCATGGCGCGATCACCGCTCGCCCGCGCATACCGCAAGATCGGGCAGCGGCGCGGCGTTGGCCCCAGCCGGGCCGTCGAGGACGCCGAGGCGAATCACGGCATCGGGGAGGTCGAGGGCCTGTACGACCCGCAGGGCGAGGTCAGCGTCCACCCGCACGACGACCCCGATCTGCGATGCGGCCGAGAATCCCCCGCGGTCGTCGGCGACGGCCTGCACAGCCGCCTCACGCAGCACGATCACCGCTGTGCACACCTCGGTCGACACCCAGATGGCCACGCGGGCGCCACGCTCGATCGCCGGCGCGTTCAGCGAGCCGACCGGGATCGTCACCGTCGTGCCGGGCAGCGTCTCGTCGACGGAGGACTTCGCCACGAGCTCGCCGGGCCCCACATCGCGAGTCATTGCTTGCCCGGCTATGGGCTCCGCGGCAGATACATAGCCGCCGGTATCGCCGAGCTGGACCCGCGCCACCTCGAGATCCTCCTCGGTCAGCACGGTGCCGGCGGCCAGCGCATGCGTGGTCCGCCAGACCGCGGTGCGCTCGTCCGCCGACGACACGACCCGCGCGCCGAGCACGACCGAGCCCAGCACAAGGGCAATCCCCAGTACCAGCCGCAGGTCCAGCCAACTGGGTGCCCGGAATCGGTTCGGCGCCGGCGATGCGGGCACCGGCGCACCGGATGGCACGGATGTCATGGACATGAAGGGCCTTTCCTCGATCCGGGGCGATAGCCGACCATGGGGGACTCCCGGCCGACCGGCGATCTACGCGAAGCTGTGGATAAGTGCGCTCGGCGCAAAGCGCACCTGACACACTGAGACTGTGGCCACCCAGCGATTCCTGACTCTCGCCGACGTGGCGGAGATCTTGGCGATCTCTGCATCTCAGACGTACGCACTCGTCCGAAATGACGAGCTCAAGGCCATCAAGATCGGCGGCCGCGGCCAATGGCGGGTCGAGGCCACCGCGCTCGAGGAGTACATCCAGCGCGCGTACACCGACACTGCCGCGTGGATCATCGCGCATCCGCTGGCGGATACCGGTGCCGGCGACGAGTCCGGCCCACCATAGGGCCGTTCATTCGCCGTCCCGCCTGATCGCCACCAGCGCGCCCAGCGCCACGAGTGCGGTGTGACGGACTGCGTCGCGCCGACGGGCCTCGCCCGCCGCATGCACGGCGAGCTCCACGAAGTCCGCCCCTACCCGATCCAGAGTGCCGTCCAGAACCGATCCGTCGGCGAGGTGAACCCGCACAGCCGACCGATCGCGCACCACCGAGCGGATCAGGTGGCGCAGGCCGATGCGTGATTCGACCACACCCGCGGTGTCCGGATCGACGGCGAGGCGGCTCAGTCCCGTCGCACTCAGCACCATCGCGAGTGACACCAGGGCCTCGCGCCCGCCGTCCTCGGCGACGATCAGCGCATCGCTGACCACACGCACAATCGCGCCGCGGATCCGCACGCCGCCCGCGCACGTCAGCACAACCGCTGATAGAGCGACGGCGCCTCGCGCGGCATCGCCGTTGCCGGAGCCGTCGCCGCGCCCCTCGATCCAGCGCAGTCGATCGGCCAGCCGCATCCGGCCGTCCTCGATCCGCTGACGCTCGGCGATTTCGCCGGCCCGCTCGGCAATCTCCCACGACGCGGCCTGCGCCTCGAGGTCGAAGGCCAGCCGCTCCCAGCGCCCGCGCTCTCGATCCCTGCCTGTCATCGCGGCTCCCCCGAACCCGTCGCGCCGACCTCCCGACCCCGGAGCGGGACCTTGCGCGCCTGCGCATCGTCCCACGGCCATCCACAGAATCTCGCAAGGCTTCCAATGGCAGTCGTCATACGTGTATGAATGCAAACACACGTAAACGGGGGTAAATAATGTCGCATGGGCTCGAACGCGCAGTTGTTGCTGGTGCATGGGTAGGCGCGCTGAGTCTCCGACCGGACATCGGCCGGCTCCGCGCAATCGGCGCGGACCCAGCCAAGGCCCTCGCCGATCAGGGCGCGGACAGCGCCATCGGCGATCTCGCCTCGGCCGGGCTGTGGGTCGCCTGCGTGTGGCTGGCCCTGGCCAGCGGTGCGGTGGCGGCCGCGCAGCTGCCTGGTCTCGCGGGCGTGGCCGCTTCTGCGCTGGCCCGTCACGTCGCGCCACGGGTCATACGCCGCGCGCTCGCCGCCGCGCTGGGCGCCGGTATCGCAGTCATCCCCGCGCTGGCGGTCGCCGACCCGGCCCCCGGCCCCAGCGTCAGCGTCGCCTGGCCGCTCAGCACAGAGGCCCCCAGCACAGAGGCACCCAGCAGCGATCCGACGAGCGGCGCCGCGCCGGCTCCGACCTGGCCGGTCGGCTCGGCCTCCGATATCGACCTGCCCGCCGATCAGGCGACGGTTGGCGCTGTCGACCCGCAGTTCCCCGCGCCCGATGTCCTGGTGGGGCCCGGCGACACCCTCTGGTCCGTCGCCGCCACCGCACTCGGCCCCGGAGCGGATCCAGCGGCCATCGCCGCGGCCTGGCCCCAGTGGTACCGCGTCAACGCCGCGGCGATCGGCGCCGATCCGGACCTCATCCGGCCCGGCATCACCCTGCACGCACCTGCCCTAGGAGACCAGTCATGACCCAGCCACTGATCGCGGCCCGCGCGTTTCGGCTGGTGCCCGCCCCGGATCGGGAGCCGCCGTTCGACGATGAGGTGCCGCCCGGGCGGTTGCGGCTGATCTCATCCTGGGATCGCCAGCTGCCCTTCGATGACATCGCGCCGCCGCCGCCGGCCATCCGGCCGTACGCGGTTCCGGTCGCCCCATCGACCCTGCCCGATCCCGATCAATGGGGACGGCGATTCCTCATCGCGCTGCTCGAGAGCGCAGCCGGCCGACGGCCCATCAGCCAGCTCGCCCGACATACCTCGCTGGCCGTCATCACCGGCTTGCGCGCCGACCCGTCGGCGATCGCCCGGCTCGCGCCGCAGCAGCGGCCGGGGTCGGTGCGCACGGTCCGAAGCTCCCGACCGGAGGACAGCGTCGCGGAGTTCAGCGCGGTGATCCAGGTCGGGTCGCGATACCGCGCGATCGCGGCGCGGTTCGAGTCCTACAACGATAGTTGGCGATGCGTTCGCCTGCAGATCGGCTGAGCTACGGGCGATTGGCGCCTACTTCTTGCGCGAGCGACCACCGCCGCGAGGCGCGCCCGGGCGGTTGCCCCGGCTGCCGCGGTTGGGGTTGCTCCGCGGGGCGGCGCCCGGCTTGGGCTTGTCCGACGCGGTCCCATCGGCCGTCGACCCGGTCTTGATCGACGGGCCGTCCTCGCCCAGCTCCGGCGCGGAGTAGATCAGCGGGCGCTCGCTGCGATCGACCTGCAGGCCCTTGGCCGCGATCCGCGGACCGGCCTTCGGGGCCACTGGGGGCGCCGGCTCATCGTCAACGGAGTCCTCGACATCGACCGCCGCCTTGGCCGCGGCCTCGTCGAGGTCGGCCTGCACGGCCTGCGCGATCTCCGGCGTGTCCTCGACCTGGACGTCGAGGTTGAAAAGGAATCCGACGGACTCCTCCTTGATGGCGTCCATCATCGCGCTGAACATCCCGAAGCCCTCGCGCTGGTACTCGACCAGCGGATCGCGCTGGGCCATGGCCCGCAGGCCGATGCCCTCCTGCAGGTAGTCCATCTCGTAGAGATGCTCACGCCACTTGCGGTCCAGCACCGAGAGCAGGACCCGGCGCTCGAGCTCGCGCATGACCTCCGGGGTGAGGTCCTCCTCGCGCTGGTCGTACGCGGAGATCGCGTCAGCCAGGAGCTCCTCGAGCAGCAGCTCGCGGGTCACCATCCGCAGCTCGCCACCGGCGATCTCGACCAGCTCATCGATCGAGAGGCTCACCGGGTACAGCGTGCGCAGCGCCGTCCAGAGCTGCTCGAGGTCCCATTCCTCCGCGTAGCCGCTGGAGGTTGCGCCCTCGACGTACTCGGTGATGACGTCGGTGATCATCGGACGGAACTGGTCGGAAAGGTCCGCGCCTTCGAGCACCGTGCGCCGCTCGTCGTACACGACGGTGCGCTGCTTGTTCATGACCTCGTCGTACTTGAGCACGTTCTTTCGGATCTCGAAGTTCTGCTGCTCGACCTGCGTCTGCGCGGACTGGATCGCCTTCGAGACGTACTTGCTCTCGATCGGCACATCCTCGGGCAGGCGCAGCGTGTTGTAGATCGCCTCGACGCTGCGGCCGTTGAAGCGCACCATCAGGTCGTCGCCGAGGGAGAGGTAGAACCGGGACTCGCCCGGGTCGCCCTGTCGCCCGGACCGCCCGCGCAGCTGGTTGTCGATGCGCCGCGAGTCGTGCCGCTCGGTGCCCAGCACGTAGAGCCCGCCGAGGTCGACGACCTCCTCGTGCTCCTTGGCGGTGTCGGCCTTGGCCTTGGCCAGCGCATCGGGCCAGGCGGCCTCGTACTCCTCGGGCGTGTCGACCGGGGACAGCCCGAGCTCCTTCATGGCCTCGTCGGCCATGAACTCCGGGTTGCCGCCCAGGATGATGTCGGTGCCGCGGCCGGCCATATTGGTGGCGACGGTGACCGCGCCCTTGCGCCCGGCCTGGGCGACGATCGCGGCCTCGCGATCGTGCTGCTTGGCGTTGAGGACCTCGTGCGGGATGCCGCGGCGCATCAGCAGCTTGGCCAGCAGCTCGGACTTCGCGACGCTGGCGGTGCCGACCAGGATCGGCTGGCCGTCGGCGTGCCGCTCGGCGATATCGTCGACGACGGCCGCGTACTTGGCGTCCTCGGTCTTGTAGATGAGGTCGACGCCGTCCTTGCGGACCATGTCGCGGTTCGTCGGGATCGACACGACGCCCAGCCCGTACGTCTGGTGCAGCTCGGCGGCCTCGGTCTGGGCCGTGCCGGTCATCCCCGACAGCCGCTCGTAGAGGCGGAAGTAGTTCTGGAGGGTGATCGTCGCCAGCGTCTGGTTCTCCTGCTGGATCCGCACGCCCTCCTTGGCCTCGATGGCCTGGTGCATGCCCTCGTTGTAGCGGCGGCCGTGCAGGATGCGCCCGGTGAACTCGTCGACGATCAGGACCTCGCCGTCGGCGACGATGTAGTCCTTGTCGTTGGCGTAGAGCTCCTTGGCCTTCAGGGAGTTGTTGAGGTAACCGACCAGCGGGGTGTTCGCCGCCTCATAGAGGTTGTCGATGCCGAGCTGGTCCTCGACGAAGGCCACGCCCTCCTCGGTGACGGCGATGGTGCGCTTGCCGATCTCGACCTCGTAGTGGACGTCCTTCTTCAGCCGCGGCGCCATCCGGGCGAATTCGAGGTACCAGCGCTGGTTCTCCTCGGCCGGGCCGGAGATGATCAGCGGGGTGCGGGCCTCGTCGATGAGGATCGAGTCCACCTCGTCGACGATGGCGAAGTTGTGGCCGCGCTGCACGAGGTCATCGAGGGACCAGCACATGTTGTCGCGCAGGTAGTCGAAGCCGAACTCGTTGTTCGTGCCGTAGGTGATGTCCGCGGCGTAGGACTCGCGCCGCTGCGATGCCGGCATGTTCGACAGGATCTTGCCGACCGACAGGCCCATGAAGCGGTGGACCCGGCCCATCCAGTCCGCATCGCGGCTGGCCAGGTAGTCGTTGACGGTGATGACGTGCACGCCGTTGCCGGCGAGGGCATTCAGGTAGGCCGGAGCAGTGGCCACGAGCGTCTTGCCTTCACCGGTCTTCATCTCGGCAATGTTGCCCAGGTGCAGGGCGGCGCCGCCCATCAGCTGGACATCGAAATGGCGCATGCCGAGGGTGCGCCAGGACGCTTCACGGACGGCAGCAAACGCCTCGGGCAGCAGGTCGTCCAGCTTCTCCCCGTCCGTGTGCCGCTCGCGGAGACGGTCGGTCTCTTCGCGCAGTTCGGCGTCGGTGAAGGTCT
>JAOPVO010000169.1 GCA_025966155.1 Pseudonocardiales bacterium | reverse complement strand
GTGCGCACTCCCGGCGCCTTCGGCGTGAATTCCACGCCGCACACCACGCACTCCTGCGAGTCAACGACCACCGAGGGCAATGACATCTGGAAGAGCATCGGCCCGGTCTGACGCACCTCTATGCCGTCAGCGCGGATCGCGTTCACGATTCCGGCATCCACGGAAGTAATGCGGGCGTCCGCGCTAGTGCCGTCGCCCAGCCACGCACCGAGCGTGTACGGCGGGACAAGCAGGTCCGCCTCCGGAAGTTCAAGCGGCGCAGCGCAATCGACAGCGTGATTCAAACGGCCATCTGCGGTAGCCAGGCGCACAGTCGCGGCCATCTCGGCCGTCGTCACAATCGACGTGCGCGCCCGCGTCGGGGCAATGGCGCCATCGAGGCCAACCGCTAGGGCAACGTTGCCCAGCACTAAATGCGCTGAGTAGACGGGCGACCGCCAGACATAGCTCCGCTGAGACCCACCAACCTGTCGGGCTTCGCGCCCAACTGACCCGACCTTCCATGCTGCGCTCTGTACGGCTGCCGCCAGCTCCCTCGGTACGGCGCGGGCGAGCTCGGACACCGTCGCCGTCGCCGCTCCATCTGTCGCATCCAGCGCCGCGATGACGTCGCACTTGACGCGATCAGACCAGTGCAAGCGAGCCTTGGGCGGAGCCTGACGGCGCGAGGCGCGCGTGGACGTCAGCCACTGGTGCTCGGCGTCGGCCACGATCACCGTGCCGTCGGAGAACTCGACCTCGTAGCAGGGCCGCCCGACCATGACGTCGGTCGCGGCGACAACGCGAGTCGGCCGGCCATCGGCGCCCATCAGCAGATCGCCCACGGCAACCTGGCCCATCGTCGTCCAGCCGGTCGGCGTCGGCAGCGGCGTGTCGAGCGCCAGCGCCTTTCCCGCACCGGGGCGGCCGGCGACGGTGATCATCTGGCCGGGGTGCAGGCCGTTGGTGATCTGGTCGAGCTCAGTGAAGCCGGTTGGGATCCCGGTGCCAATGCCGCCGTTGGAGGAGATCCGGTCGATCTCGTCCATCGTGTCCTGGAGCAGGTCCTCGATGCGGATGTAGTCCTCGGACGTGCGCCGCTCGGTGACCTCGTAGACCTCGGCCTGGGCCCGGTCCACGATCTCATCGACCGTGCCGACGCCGTCCTGGCCGGCCGCGCCGTAGCCCATCTGGACGATCCGCGTGCCGGCCTGGACCAGGCGCCGCAGGATCGCCTGCTCGGCCACGATCTGCGCGTAGTAGCCGGCATTGGCCGCCGTCGGGACCTGGGAGATCAGCGTGTGGATGTAGGACGCCCCGCCGACCCGGCTCATGACGCCTAGGCGGTTCAGCTCCGCCGACACCGTCACCGGGTCGGCGGGCTCGCCGCGGCCGTACAGATCGAGGATCGCGTCGTAGACCAGCTGATGCGAGGGGCGGTAGAAGTCGCCAGGGCGGAGCACCTCGACGACGTCGGCGATCGCGTCCTTGGACAGCAGCATCCCGCCCAGGACCGACTGCTCGGCCGCGATGTCCTGCGGCGGGGTCCGGTCGAATCCGCCGCCGCCGTCCGAAGGCGCCCGTACGCCCGTGTCGTCCGCGACTGCCATTCAAAGGCCCCCTGAGTGTCGTTGTCGTGCCAGGGGAGGTCTACCGGCAGCCGCCGACAATCCGTCCGTCCGACGACGATGTCGGGGTCCCGTCACTTGCTCCCGCGCGACGCTAGGGACCTCAGCCCCGCAGGGGAAGCCGAGCTGTGCACACAGCTGGGGATAACCCTGGGGACGGAGGGAGTGCGGCAGTGCACAAGCTGGGGACGGCGCTGTGGATCTCTTCTCGCGATACGGTGACCCCGTTGCGATTCAAGGCCTGCGTTATGCACTCCCTGTGGAAGAAAATTCCCCCAGTGCGACGTTGCCGTGGATGGTGCGCCTGTTATCACAGTGTCGAGAGGAAACAACGGATGACCGTTTCGGTAGCTCTATCTGGCATCGACGTGAACACGATCGACGGGAAGCCGGGGACCCTCGGGGCCTACGCCGACCGTGCCGTGCTCGTCGTCAACGTCGCGTCCAAGTGCGGCCTGACCCCTCAGTACGCGGGTCTCGAGCGGCTTCAGGCCAAGTACGCGGAGCAGGGCTTCACCGTCCTGGGCTTCCCGTGCAACCAGTTCCGCGGCCAGGAGCCAGGCACCAATGAGGAGATCGCCGAGTTCTGCTCGGCGACGTACGGCGTCACATTCCCGCTGTTCGACAAGATCGACGTCAACGGCGAGACCGCCCATCCGCTCTACCAGCAGCTGACCACCGTCGAGGACGCCGAGGGCACCGCCGGCGACGTCGGGTGGAACTTCGAGAAGTTCCTGATCGCCCCCTCCGGCGAGGTCGTCGGCCGGTTCCGCCCGCGCACAGAGCCCGAGTCGGACGAGGTCATCAAGGCGATCGAGGCGATCCTGCCCCGCTAGCCCTTCCGTACCGCCGAACGCCTGGCCATCCCTGCGGCAGCAAGCCGCACGGATGGCCACGTTTGCCGGGGTCTGTCGGCCCGCCGCGCGGGTACCGCCCACCCGCACAGCTACACGCTGAGCTTCGACCCCGCCGCCGGGACGCTGCTGCGCATCGCGTACCTCGCAGTGGTGCTGGGCTTCGACTCGATCCGCAGCGTCTGACGCACGCCGCGAGAACCGCGGCTGAAACGCGGGAATGGCAAGCCCGCCCGACACGTACCGGGCGGACTTGCCATTCCTGGGGAGCTGCGGTCTCAGTGAGCTGTACTCATCAAAGCCCGGTACTGCGTGTACCTACTCCGAGATGACAGCCAGCGTGATCTCGGCCGCCACCTGCGAGTGCAGGTTGATCGCGACCGGGTGCTTGCCGGTGTTCTTGATGTGGCCGGGCAGGACAACCTGGCGACGGTCGATCGTGGGGCCGCCGGCCGCCTTGATCGCCGCAACCACGTCGGCCTGCGTGACCGAGCCGAACAGCGTGCCGGCCGCGCCCGCACGGGCAGGCAGGGACACCGACAGCTTCTCGATGCTGGCCTTGATCTCCTGCGCGTGGGACAGGTCCCGCACGGCGCGCGCGTCGCGCGAGCGCTTTATCTGGACGATCTGCTTCTCGGCTCCCTTGGTCCAGCCGATGGCTGCGCCCTGGGGAACGAGGAAGTTGCGGCCGTAGCCGTCGGCAACCTCGACGATGTCGCCGGCGAGGCCGAGGTTCGCGACCTCGCGGGTGAGAATGAGCTTCATAAGGTGATCCTGTTCTCCGCTAGCCGCGATCAGCGAGTGGTCGAGGTGTAGGGCAGGAGGGCCATCTCGCGCGCGTTCTTGATCGCCTTGGCGATCTGGCGCTGCTGCTGCGAGCTGACGCCGGTGACGCGGCGGGCGCGGATCTTCCCGCGGTCGGAGATGAACTTGCGAAGCAGGTTGGTGTCCTTGTAGTCGATGTACTCGACCTTGGCCTGCTTGAGCGGGTTGGCCTTCTTCTTGGGCTTGCGAATGGGGGGCTTAGCCATGATCTCTGTGCTCCTGAAGTCTGGGTCGTGAAAGAAGTAAGCGGACGAGGGCCGTTAGAACGGAGGCTCGTCGCTGGTCGCCGGACCGGCCGAGGCCCACGGGTCGTCGCCGCCGCCGCCGAAGCTGCCGCCACCGGAGTTGCCTCCCGAGGCACCGCCACCCCCGGCGCCGCCGCCACCGAAGTTGCCGCCGCCGCCACCGCCGCCGAAGCCGCCGCCACCGGTGTCGGACCCACGTGCGGTCCGGTTGACCTTGGCGGTCGCGTAGCGAAGCGACGGGCCGATCTCGTCGACCTGCATCTCGATGACCGTGCGCTTCTCGCCCTCGCGAGTGTCGTAGCTGCGCTGCTGGAGACGGCCCTGGAGCACGACGCGCATGCCGCGGGTGAGCGACTCGGCGACATTCTCCGCGGCCTGGCGCCAGATCGAGCAGCGAAGGAACAGCGCTTCGCCGTCCTTCCACTCGTTGGTCTGGCGGTCGAACGTGCGCGGCGTGGACGCGACGGTGAAGCTCGCGACCGCGGCGCCACTGGGCGTGAACCGCAGCTCAGGGTCGGCCGTGAGGTTGCCGACCACCGTGATGATGGTCTCGCCGGCCATGGCTAGCGCGCGTCCGGGCGCAGGACCTTGGTGCGCAGCACCGACTCGTTGAGGTTGAGCTGACGGTCCAGCTCCAGCACCGCGGAGGGCTCGGACTCGAGGTCGATGACCGCGTAGATGCCCTCGGCGTGCTTGTTGATCTCGAACGAGAGGCGACGGCGTCCCCAGATGTCGACCTTGTCGACGGTGCCGCCGGACTTCTTGATGACCGAGAGGAAGGTGTCGAGCGACGGAGCAATCGTCCGGTCGTCGAGGCTGGGGTCAAGAATGACCATGACTTCGTACTTGCGCATGAGCAACTCATGCCTCCTGTGGACTAGTCGGCCGCGAATATCCCCACGGCAGGAGGTGCTGCCGTATCGGCAACCTGTCCAGAGTAACGGCCGTGGGGGACTGCGGCCAATCCTCGCTTGGTCGAGCGGCACCGCCGGGCTGTCCGAAGCGGCCTGTGGATAGCGCCGAGCCTGTGGACCGGGGTCGCGCGAACCAGCGGAAGTCCGAAACACTGGCCGCGTGCCGATCCTGCTGCTGGACCTGACCGGCGTCCTCTACGACTACTCCCATCGCGCGCGCGTGGACGCATTGTGCGCGGCGAGTGGCAAGGCGCCGGAGCAGATCGAGGAGATCGTCTTCGGCTCCGGATTCTTCCGCCGCAGCGTGCGCGGCCGGATCGATGAGCCCGGGATGGTGGCCTACCTGGGCTCCGAGCTCGGTGTCGGCGGGGCCGCGCTCGACGAGGCCTGGGCCGGCGGCTGGACACCCCGGCCCGCCGCGATGAACGTGCTTCGCCGGCTGCGGCCCGACGTCGATCGGGCGCTGGTCAC
>JAOPVO010000160.1 GCA_025966155.1 Pseudonocardiales bacterium | reverse complement strand
GCCAATGAGGTTGTGGGTGCTGGCGCCCCGCACCTCGAGCGCGCCGGTCGCAGTCCGGACCGCGGCCTTCAATGCCGCCCGGTCGTCCAGATGCCGCCCGGTCAAGGTGCCACTGGCGCGCAATTGCGCGAGTGTGCCCTCGAAGACCACCTCGCCGCCGGCGGTGCCGGCGCCCGGGCCGAGGTCAACGATGTGATCGGCGATCGCGATCACCTCGGGCTTGTGCTCGACAACCAGCACGGTGTTGCCCTTGTCCCGCAATTGCAGCAGCAGGCCGTTCATGCGCTCGATGTCGTGGGGGTGCAGGCCGATAGTCGGCTCATCGAATACATAGGTGACGTCGGTCAGCGACGAGCCCAGGTGGCGGATCATCTTGATGCGCTGCGATTCCCCGCCCGACAGCGTGCCGGACGGGCGGTCGAGGCTCAGATAGCCCAGCCCGATCCCGACAAACGACTCCAGCGTGTGCCGGAGCGACGCCAGCAGCGGCGCGACGGAGGGCTCGTCGACCTCGCGGAGCCAGTCGGCAAGGTCGCTGATCTGCACCGCGCAGACGTCGGCGATGCTGCGGCCATTGACCTTCGACGACCGCACCGCCCCGGACAGCCGGGTCCCCTCGCATTCGGGGCAGGTGGTGAAGGTGACCGCCCGCTCGACGAAAGCCCGTATGTGCGGCTGGAGGGAATCGACATCCTTGGACAGGAAGGACTTCTGGATCTGGGGGATGAGCCCGCTGTATGTCAGGTTGATCCCGTCGACCTTGATCTTGGTCGGCTCCCTGTGCAGCAGGTCGCTCAGTTCCCTCTTGGTGAATTTCGCGATCGGCTTGTCCGGGTCGAAGTAGCCGCAACCGCGGAAGATCCGGCCGTACCAGCCCTCCATGCTGTAGCCCGGGATGCTGATGGCGCTGTCGTTCAGGGACTTCGAGGCGTCGTACAGGGCGGTGAGATCGATATCGGTGACCGACCCGCGGCCCTCGCACCGCGGGCACATCCCGCCGGTGATGCTGAAGCTGCGGCGCTCCTTGACGGTCTGGCCGCCGCGCTCGATGGACACCGCGCCCGCGCCGCTGATCGAGGCGACATTGAACGAGTACGCCTGCGGAGAGCCGATGTGCGGTTGGCCGAGGCGGCTGAACAGGATGCGCAGCATCGCGTTGGCGTCGGTGGCGGTCCCGACCGTCGATCGGGTGTTGGCGCCCATCCGGTCCTGGTCGATGATGATCGCCGTCGTCAGGCCCTCGAGGACATCTACATCGGGCCGGGCGAGAGTCGGCATGAAGCCCTGCACGAACGCGCTGTATGTCTCGTTGATCATCCGCTGCGATTCCGCGGCGATGGTGCCGAACACCAGCGAGCTCTTGCCCGACCCCGACACCCCGGTGAAGACCGTGAGGCGGCGCTTCGGGATGGCGACGCTGATGTCCTTGAGGTTGTTCACGCGCGCGCCGTGCACGCGGATCAGGTCATGGCTATCGGCCGCCGTGCTCATTGGATCTCCACCGCGTCAGGCTAATGCCCGGCCTGAGACGGCTGCTTCTCGATTCCTGACCGGTCGCGTCGCCTGCGCCGCCTGGCAGGAGGGCAGGCCGGCCAGCTCGCCGGCGGCCTCCTTGCGGTACGTGCTTGGCGGCACGCCGACGAGCTCGGCGAAGCGGGTGCTGAAGGTGCCCAGCGACGAGCAGCCGACGGCGAAGCACACCTCGGTGACGGTGAGGTCGCCGCGCCGCAGCAGCGTCATGGCGCGCTCGATCCGCCGGGTCATCAGATAGCCATAGGGCGATTCGCCGTACGCGCGGCGGAACTCGCGGCTGAGGTGGCCGGCGGACATGTGCGCGCCCCGCGCGAGCGCCTCGACATCGAGGGGCTGGGCGTACTCCCGGTCGATCCGGTCGCGGACCCGGCGCAGCAGCGCGAGGTCGCGCAGGCTCTGCGCCGCTGCGGCCCCATTAGTCACGGGAAGGATCGTCCCACGCCGGTCAGAAATCGAGCAGATTCTCCCGGAAGGTCCCGTGCGTGTAGGTGGTCCGGGTGAGGCCGAGCCTCTGCAATTCGGGAACGAGGCCATCGGCGATCTCGGCCGCAGATCTGCGGCTGGTGTCGGGCAGGCTGATGAGGAAGCCGTCCCCGCCCACCTGGTCCATGAGGTCGGCCATCGAGGCGGCGACCTCGGCCGGGCTGCCGGTGAGGTCGAAGGCGGTCCGTCGCTGGAAATGCGCGATAGCCGCCTCGCGCAGGGTCTTGCCGTGCGCACCGGCCAGGAATTGGTCGAGGCTCTTCTGGTGGCCGTTGGTGGTCAGCTTGCCGACCGGTGCATCCAGGTCGTACTGGGCGAAGTTGATGTTCGTCGTCTTTCCGAAGGTCGCCAGGCGCTCGTGAGGCGCTCGACGGCGCACGCCGGCGACCACAGTGTCGGCGTGCAGCGCGGCGAATTCGCGGCCGCGGGGGGACCCGCCGGCCTGGGCGATGACGGGCCGTCCTTGAGGGAGCGGGCCGGAGTTGAGCGGGCCGTGGGTCTTGTAGTACTTGCCCTCGGAGTCGACGTGGCGGACCTTCGAGCCGTCGGCGAGCAGGCCGCCCGCGCGGTCGGCGACGATCGCGTCCGGATCCCAGGACGCCCATAGGGCGTCGGTGGCGGCCAGGTACTCGTCGGCCATCTCGTAGCGGTGGTCGTGCTCGGGCATCTCGGCCAGCCCGAAGTTGCGCGCCGCCGGGTCCGAGGATCCGGTCGCCATGTTCCAGCCGATACGGCCCTTGGACACCTGATCGAGGGTGCCCATCGTGCGGGCCAGCTGATACGGGTGCATCTGATAGGTCCCTATGGTCGGGACGATGCCGATGCGGGACGTCGCTTGCGTCATGAGCGCGCCGGTGACGATCGGGTCCTGGCGCGGGGTCGACAGCGCCTTGGCCAGGTAGATGTTCATCGAATCGCCGTAGGACTCCCGACGTAGGAGGAGTCCTCGATCAGGACGTAGTCGAAGCAGGCCCGCTCCAGCGCGCGGGCGATGTCGCAGAACAGCTCGACGTCCTGCCACTCGTGGTCGATGTTGCCGGTCCACGGCTCGTTCCACGCCTGGACGCTCGAGCCCTGCAG
>JAOPVO010000017.1 GCA_025966155.1 Pseudonocardiales bacterium | reverse complement strand
CTCGGGCTCGGGCGCGGTGTCCCCGGCGCCGGGGGCGGCGGTCCCCGCCAACGGCCTGGTCGCCCCGTACGAGCCGGCCGTCCCGCTGGCCGGGTACGTCGAGGTCCCTGTGCCGGCCTCCGGGCTGGCCGGGCCCGGGCTGGGCGGCGCGGATCTGTCCGGGGACGAGTGGGCGGCCCCGGGCCGCGTGCCGACCGCGGGCACCGCGCTGTGACCGGCGCCCACACCGCCGGCGCCCCCGGCGCCCCGGCGGCTCCGGACCCGGGCAGCGCCTCGGTCGGGGACCTGGTGTCCGGGGTGCTGGGCGACCTGTCGTCGCTGATGCGCCAGGAGCTGGAGCTGGCCAAGGCCGAGGTCAAGGCCGAGGCCTCGAAGACCGGCAAGGCCGCCGGGATGCTCGGCGCGGCCGGGTTCGCCGGCTACATGGTCCTGCTGTTCCTGTCCATCGCCCTGTGGTGGGCCCTGGCCAGCGTCATGCCCCACGGCTGGGCCGCGCTGATCGTGGCGGTCCTCTGGGGCATCGCCGGGGCCGTGCTCTACACCACCGGCCGCAAGCAGCTGCGCACCATCCACCCCAAGCCCGAGCGCACGGTCCAGACGCTGCAGGAAGTGCCTGCCGCCCTGAAGCCGTCCCACTAGAACGGAGCAACGACCATGACCAGCCCCACCGCCAACCCCGGCGCCCCGAACCCCGCCGCATACCCCAACCCCGCATACCCCGCCGCGACCTACCCCGCCGCGACCTACCCCGCCAACCCCACCCCCGCTGCCAGCGGCAGCGGCAGCAGCGACCCCGACGAGATCCGCCGCAACATCGAGGCGACCCGCCAGAGCCTCAGCACCGACGTCCAGGCCCTGGCCGACAAGGTCAGCCCCACCCAGATCGTGCACCGCCAGACCGAGGCCGCCAAGGGCGCGCTGGCCGGGGTCCGGGACAAGGTCATGGGCAGCGCCTCGGGCATCGCCTCCCACGCCACCGGCGCCGGCGGGTCCGCCGCATCCTCGGTCTCCGGCGCCGCATCCACCCTCGCCGACTCCGTCGCCGGCGCCCCCGACGCCGCCAGGACCCGCGCCCAGGGCAACCCCATGGCCGTCGGGCTCATCGCCTTCGGCGTCGGCTGGCTCGCCTCCTCCCTGCTGCCGGCCACCGCCGCCGAGCAGCGCCTCGCCACCCAGGCCAAGGACCACGCCGGGCCCATCATGGACCAGCTCACCGCCGCCGGCGCCGAGCTCAAGGACAACCTCGCCGGCCCCGCCCACGACGCCATCGCCACCATCAAGGACACCGCCACCGACGCCGCCGCCACCGTCGCCGACCAGAGCCGCACCGCCGCCGCAGACGTCACCGACCAAGCCAAGCAATCCAAGACCGACGTCCAGGCCGCCGGCTAGCAACCCCCCGAGAACGGCGGCAACGATGGCGAGCACACCCACACGGAGTGAGCCCTCGGTCTCTGAGGCCGAGAAGCCCGACGACCTCAAGGATCTCAAGAAGGTCTCCTGGAAGGGAGTGCTGAAGCGGTCGATCAAGGAGTTCAGGAATGACAACCTGAGCGACTGGGCCGCAGCCCTTACCTACCACGGTGTGCTCGCCCTCGCGCCCGCCGCGCTTGTTCTGGTAGCCGCGGTCGGGTTGCTGGGCAAGTCGGCGACTCAGACCCTGCTGGACAACATCGCCCAGATCGCTCCCGGCAGCGTGCGGGACGTTCTGGAGAACATCATCACCACCGCTCAGGACAGGGGCACGGCCGGGGCGGCGGCAATCTTCGGCCTGCTGGCGGCTTGGTGGTCCGCGTCGGGATACATAGCCACCTTCATGCGGGCGTCCAACGCGATCTACGAGGTAGGCGAGGGACGGCCAGCGTGGAAGACCATCCCGGTCCGGCTGCTCATCACGCTGGCGATGGTCGTGCTCATCACCTTGAGCGCCGCCATCGTGATATTCACCGGCCCGGTAGCCGATCAGATAGGCCAGGCCCTCGGCGTCGGCCATACCTTCGTCACAGTCTGGGACATCGCCAAGTGGCCGGTGCTGGTCGTGATCGTCAGCGCGATGCTCGCCATCCTTTACTTCGCGGCTCCCAATGTGAAGCAGCCCGGAGTGCAATGGGTGAGTCCTGGCGGGGTCGTCGCGGTCATCATCTGGGTCCTCGCCTCAGCAGGGTTCGCGTTCTACGTGTCGAACTTCGCCTCGTACAACAAGGCCTACGGCACGCTTGCCGGCGTCATCGTCTTCCTGGTGTGGCTATGGATCACGAATCTGGCCATCCTGCTGGGCGCGGAATTCAACGCCGAGATGCAGCACGCCCGCGCTATCGAGGCCGGGCAGGACCCTGATCAGAAGCCGTTCGCGGAGCCGCGGGACACCAGCAAGCTCTCCTCTGACAAGGAGGAGCAGGCGACGGCGCTTGATCAGACTCGGTGACGCGGGTTTCTCAGCAGCGCCACGGCCGCAGGAAAGGCCCGGCCATTCATGACAGCAGGGAGCCCAACCATGCCGCCTCGTAAGAAAGACCAGTCCACTCCGACACCCACCAGCCCGACCGGGGCACCAGATCCCACTGGTCTCCCTGCGGATCGCCGGGCGCAGACGGGCAATCGCCTCACAACGGCGCAAGGTCTCCGTTTGCCCGATACTGACCACTCCCTCAAAGCGGGAGACCGCGGGCCGACGCTTCTCGAGGACTTCCATCTCCGCGAGAAGATCACCCACTTCGATCACGAGCGCATCCCTGAGCGTGTCGTGCACGCCCGCGGCGCGGCCGCGCACGGGGTGTTCGAGTCGTACGGAACCGCGAAGTCGGTGACCAAGGCGGAGTTCCTCGCCGACAAGGGCGCGACCACCGAGGTGTTCGTGCGGTTCTCGACGGTCCTGGGCTCGCGCGGGTCGGCCGACACTGTCCGCGATACTCGCGGCTTCGCGGTCAAGTTCTATACCGAGCAAGGCACATTCGACCTAGTCGGCAACAACATGCCGGTCTTCTTCATCCAGGACGGCATCAAGTTCCCTGACATCATCCACGCGGCCAAGCCGCACCCGGACCGCGAGATCCCACAGGCGCAGTCGGCGCATGACACCTTCTGGGACTTCGTCTCGCTCCATACCGAGGCGACCCACCACGTCTTCTGGAATATGAGCGACCGCGGCATCCCCCGCTCCTACCGGACGATGGAGGGCTTCGGGGTCCACACCTTCCGCCTAGTGAACGCCGTCGGCGAAACCAGCCTGGTCAAGTGGCACTGGAAGCCCATAGCCGGCGTGCATTCGCTGGTCTGGGAGGAGGCGCAGATTGCCGCCGGCGTCGACCCCGACTACCACCGCCGCGATATGGCCGACGGTATCGAGAATGGGGCGTTCCTGGAGTACGAGCTCGGTATCCAGGTCATGCCGGACGACGGCAGCGAGACCTTCCAGGGCATCGACTTGCTCGACCCGACCAAGATCGTTCCCGAGGAATTGGCGCCGGTTCAGCCGATCGGCAAGCTGACCCTGAACCGCAATCCCACGAACTACTTCGCCGAGACCGAGCAGGTCGCATTCCACACCGGCCACCTCGTGCCGGGAATCGAGGTCACCAATGACCCGCTGATGCAGTCGCGGCTGTTCTCCTACCTGGACACCCAGCTCACCCGGCTCGGCGGGCCGAACTTCTCCCAGCTGCCGATCAACCGCCCGCACGCGCCGGTGAACGACATGCTGCGCGACGGCATGCACCAGACCGCGATTCACATCGGCGTGGCGCCATACAAGCCCAACGGCATCGAGGGCGACGAGCCGCTGGAATCGGCCGAGTCCGAGGGCGGCTACGTCCAGACGGCACGCGCCATCTCGGGCAATGCCGTCCGCGCCAACCCAGCGTCATTCGACGACCACTTCACTCAGCCGGCTATGTTCTATCGCAGCTTGACGCCGTTGGAGCAGGCCCACATCGTCGAGGCCTTCACGTTCGAGCTGGGCAAGGTCTTCGACCAGGCCATCAAGGAGCGCGAGCTCCTCGTGCTCGCCCAAGTCGACACCGACCTCTGCGCGCAGGTCGCCGCCGGGCTCGGGCTCCCTGCCCCCGCGGCGAGCCCAGTCGGCGACGTGACGCCGTCCCCTGCGCTGTCCCAGATCGTCGCGACGCCCGGCCCAGTCGCCGGGCGCAATGTCGGGGTCATCGCCGACGCGGGCTCGGACCTCGCCGGCATCACCCGGCTGCGCACGGCGATGCTCAAGGTCGGCGTCACGACCTACGTCATCGCGCCGCGCGGCGGCCTGCTCGGGCGCGGCGCCCGCGCGATCCCGGCTGACCGCACGCTGCTGACGGCCCGCTCGATCGAATTCGACGCGATCGTCGTGGCGGCCGGCACGACATCGAGCCGGGATATCAAGCTCACGATCCTGCTTCAGGAGGCGCTGCGGCACTGCAAGCCGCTCGGGGCCTGGGGGGATGGCGCGACGGTCCTGGAGGATGCGGGCGTCGCGCTGGCCGATGCGGGCATCCTGACCGGCGAGCGGGTGGACAAGGCGATGACCGATGCGCTGACTCGCGCGCTGGGCCTGCACCGGGCCTGGGATCGCGCCCCGGCCGTCATGGGCAGCAGCGTCGCCCCGGCAGATGCGTAGCCAGTAGCACCAGCTCGTCGCTCGAGAGGATCGAAGGGGCCGTCACCGCGCATCGAAGGCACGGTGGCGGCCCCTTCGCCGTCGCATTAGTTACGACTTGTAACTAATGACAGGATGGGCCAGTATTGACGGGCATACACGGCACACCCACGTGCCCGACTGACCGGAGCGCGTTTGTCGACGTACGAGAAGACGTGCCTGATCCGAGGCGACGGCGGCCGCGCTATCCGCGGCATCCTCGATCGGATAGGCGACAAATGGACCCTTCTCGTCGTTGCCACCCTCCACGGGGAGCGTCAGCGGTTCACCGAGTTGCAGCAGCACATCCCCGGCATCTCCCAGCGCATGCTGACCTTGACGCTGCGCCATCTGGAGCGCGATGGCCTGGTCGGGCGCACGGTCTTCGCCGAGGTGCCGCCGAGGGTTGAGTACGAGCTCACGCCCATGGGGCGCACGCTGATCGAGCCCGCCGTGACGCTGGCGGAGTGGGCGGTCGAGCACAACCCCGACATCGAGGCCAACCACCAGGCCTACGACACGCGCCAAGGCTGACCCCAGATTACCTGCGCCGCCAGCAGCAGCAACGCAATCAAGGTACCTAGTTTTGCACAGCCCACTATGTATTCAGAAAACTATGACTCGGAGATGACTTGAGCCGCGGTAGAGGAACATCCAGAAACAACTCGTCTCAGCAGGGAGCACTGCGCGTCACCGCGCTGGGCGGCCTCGGCGAGATCGGCCGCAATATGACGGTCTTCGAGATCGACGGCAAGATCCTGGTCGTCGACTGCGGCGTGCTGTTCCCCGAGGAGCACCAGCCCGGCGTCGACGTGATCCTGCCGGACTTCGCCTACATCCAATCCCGCCTCGACGACGTCGTCGCGATCGTGCTGACGCACGGCCACGAGGACCACATCGGCGGCGTGCCGTACCTGCTGAAGCTCCGCTCGGATATCCCGCTGATCGGATCTGCGCTCACCCTCAGCTTCATCACCGCCAAACTGACCGAGCACCGCATCAAGCCGGTGACGGTCCCCGTCGCGGCCGGCGACAAGCGCGGACTCGGCCCGTTCGACCTCGAGTTCATGGCCGTCAACCACTCGATCCCGGACAGCCTCGCGGTCGTCATCCGCACCTCGGCCGGCACGGTGCTGCACACCGGGGACTTCAAGATGGACCAGTTCCCGCTGGACAACCGCCTCACCGACCTCCCCGGGTTCGCCCGGCTCGGCGACGAGGGCCTGGACCTCCTGCTCATCGACTCGACCAACGCCGACGTCCCCGGGTTCACGACCAGCGAGCGCGAACTGGCCCCGGCGATCGAGGAGGTATTCCGCAATGCACCGCGGCGGGTCATCGTGTCGAGCTTCGCCAGCCACGTCCACCGCATCCAGCAGGTCATCGACACCGCGCACGCCAGCGGGCGCAAGATCGCCTTCGTCGGGCGATCCATGGTGCGCAATATGCAATTGGCGGCGGACTTGGGCTACCTGACTATCCCCGAGAACCTCGTCGTCGACATGCGCCAGATCGGGCGCATGGCCGCCAACAAGGTCTGCCTGATCTGCACCGGCTCGCAGGGCGAGCCCATGGCGGCACTGGCGCGCATGGCCTCGGGCGAGCACATCATCAAGGTGACGCGCGACGACACCGTGCTGCTCGCCTCGAGCCTGATCCCCGGCAACGAGAACGCGATCTACAGCGTGATCAACGGCCTGACCGACCTCGGCGCGCGCGTTGTCCACAAGGGCAACGCCAAGGTCCACGTCTCCGGCCACGCCAGCGCCGGCGAGCTCGTCTACTGCTACAACATCCTGCGCCCGAGGAATGTCATGCCCGTGCACGGCGAGGCCCGCCATCTGCGGGCCAACGCCGACCTCGCGACGCGCACCGGGATCCCGGCGGACCAGGTCCTGATCGCCCGCAACGGCAGCCATATCGACCTGATCAACGGGCGGGCCTCGATCGTCGGGGAGACGCCCGTCAACCTGGTCTACGTCGACGGCCAGACGGTCGGCACGCTGACCGAGAGCTCCCTGGCGGAGCGGCGCACGCTCTCCGAGCAGGGCGTCGTGACCGTCGTCGCGATCGTCGACACCGACACCGGCGACCTCGCCGAGGCGCCGGACTTCATCACCCGCGGCTTCCCGGACAACAGCGCCGGGACCTTCACCCCCGTGGTGAACCTGATCTCCTCGGCGCTGTCCCAGGCCCGCGGCCGCAATATCACCGACACCGCTGCGCTCGAGCAGGTCATCGGCGATGTCGTCGAGATCTGGACCAAGCGGCACCTGCGCCGCTCGCCCATCGTGGTGCCGGTCGTCATCGAGGCCTAGAGGGCCCGAGGGCCGATCGCCCTCGATGCCCCAGCTAGCGGAAGTTCGGGAGGATCCCCTCCATGAAGGTCCCCCACAGATCGGCCGCCTCCTGTGGGGGACGCGGGCCGGACGGGACGATGAACTCATCCAGGCCCGCCTCGGCGTAGCTGCCGACGATGTCGATCAGCTGCTCCACCGTGCCCCCGATCGCCGGGGCCCTCAGATTGGCCTCGGCGGCACGGGCCGCGCCGTCCGGGCCCAGGAAGATCGTGGCCTGAGTCGAACGCGCGACGGTGCCGGGGTCGCGGCCGATCGCCTCGCAGGCCGCGGTAATCAGGGCGCTCTTGTGGGCGAAGCGGGCCGGGTCGCCCCAGACATTCCACTCATCGGCGGTGCGCGCGATGATCCGCGGCATCACCTTCTCCCCGCCGCCGCCGACCAGGATCGGCATCGTCCCGGCTGCCTTGGGCGACATCGGCGCGTCGGTCAGGGTGTAGAACTCGCCCTCGACGGTGGCCCGCTCCTCGTCGCGGAGGGCGCGGATCACCTGGAGGGCCTCGTCGAACCGGCGCAGCAGGGGGCCGGGGCGCGGCAGGTCGATGCCGAATTTCGCGTGCTCGTTGACCTGCCAGCCCGCGCCCATGCCGAGCACGAACCGCCCGCCGCTGATCCGGTCGATCGTGCGCGCCTGGTTGGCGACCACCGCCGGATGCCGGTAGAGGTTGCCCAGAACCAGCGACCCGAGGCGCACGCGCGGCACCGCCGCGGCGAGGCCGGCCAGCAGGCCCATGCACTCCTGCACATCGCCGGTGCCGGACTCGGTATTCGGCATGAAGTGGTCGGCGAGCCAGACGCCGTCCCATCCCGCCTTCTCCGCGCCTGCGACGAGGTCGAGCAGGACGGGCCAGTCATACGAGGCCGAGGGCCACACACTGAAGCGCATGCTGCGAACCTATCGCCCTGACCCCACCCGCCCGCCTATTGCCGGGCCGGCGCCCACGGCTGGACGAAGTCGTTGCCCGGGCGGCCCTCGACGGCCATCAGCAGCGACGCCGCATCGGCGCCGTCGATCTGCTCGCGGATGATGTCCGCGTGCCCGGCGTGGCGGGCGAGCTCCTCGATGTGGTGGATGAGGGCGAAGCGCTGCACAGAGGCGGTCGGGGCGTAGATGCCGTCCCACGGCGCCGGCGGGGCGACCATGTCCGCCCCGGGATCGACGCCGCGCACCTCGGCCAGGTACGCGGCGCGGGTCGCGTCGAAGGCCCCGAGCGCACCGGCGAGCGTCTCGCCGTCGGAGAGGGAGAAGCTGCCCATGAACAGCACTATCCCGGCCTCGTCCGGCAGTGCCGTTGGGTCCCCCGCATCGACCCGTCCGGCCAGGACGTAGGTGGCGTGCTTGATGAGCCCGCCGATCGACAGCACGCTGCGGCACGGCGTCTGGCGGGCCTGCGCCTCGGTGAGGCCGTAGGCGGCGGTGCGGATCGCCTCGAGCTGCTGATCGAGGAAGCCGACAAGCGCCGCGCTCTCGGTGTGCTGGGCCGGACCGAACATGATGACCTCCAGGGGATGAAGCGCGTTGACCTGCTGGACGCTAAAGCCCGCAGCGGCCAGTTTCTGTCCTCAATTGGGCGACACTTGCCGGTATGGCCAACACCAGCTCGCGGACGCTCCGGCTGCTGTCCCTGCTGCAAGCCCAGCGCCACTGGCCCGGCGCCGAGCTCGCCGATCGCCTCGGCACCTCAGTGCGCACTCTGCGCCGCGACATCGACCGGCTGCGCGAGCTGGGCTACCCCGTCGAGGGCGCGCGTGGCGTCGATGGCGGCTATCAGCTGGCCGCCGGGGCGTCCTTGCCGCCGCTGGCCCTCGATGACGAGGAGGCCGTGGCCGTGGCGGTGGGCCTGCAGGCCGCGACGACGAGCACCGAGGCGGCGATGGCCGAGCCGTCGCTTCGGGCCCTGGCCAAGATCGTCCAGGTGATGCCCGCCCGGCTGCGGCGGCAGGTCGATGCATTGAGGGCTATGACCATCACCGCGTCGTGGGCGCCGGTCGACGCGGGGCCCGATCCGTCCGTCCTGCTCACGGCCGCCCAGGCCTGCCGGGCCAGCGAGGGCCTCGCGATGGACTACACCGCCGTCGACGGCGCCCAGACGCAGCGGCGGGTCGAACCCCACCGGCTCGTCTCGTTCGGGCGGCGGTGGTACCTCGTGGCCTACGACCTCGACCGGCAGGCCTGGCGCAACTTCCGTCTCGACCGGGTGGCGACGATGGCCGCCGACGGCCGGCGCTTCCGGCCCCGCAAGCTGCCCGCTGCGGATGCGGCCGCATTCGTGCGCCAGAGCATCACCACGGCCCGCATCAACTACGACGTCCGCGCGGTCCTGGACTGCCCAGCCGCGACCGCCCGGGAGCGGCTCGGCCCGTGGGCGGAGGTGGCGGATCTGCCGGGCGATCGCTGCCGGCTGATCATCCGCACCGAGTCGCTGCCCTGGGCGGCGATGGCCCTGGGGTCGGTGGCCGCGGAGATAAGCGACGTCGAGCCGCCGGAGCTGGCCGCGGTGCTGCGCGACTGGGCCGCGCGGTTCGCCGCCGCCACGGACGACCAGGACCCGGCTCAGGCCAGCAAGCCCCGGGCGGCGAGCACCGGCCGGACGCCCTCGGCGAACCAGTAGGTTTCCTCCAGGTTCGGGTACCCGGACAGCACGAACTCCTCGATCCCGAGGTCGTGGTACTCCTGCATGAGGTCCGCTACCTGCTCGTGGCTGCCGACCAGCGCCGTGCCCGCGCCGCCGCGGACCAGGCCGACACCGGCCCAGAGGTTGGGGTGGATCTCCAGGCTCGATCGGTCGCCGCCGTGCAGGCCGGACATGCGGCGCTGGCCCTCGGACTGGCTCTCCGACAGCGTCTTGTAGGCCCCGGCGACGGCAGCGGGATCCATCACGGAAAGCATGCGGTCGGCCTCGGCCCACGCCGCCTTCGGGGAATCGCGGCTGATGGTGTGCAGCCGGATGCCGAACCGCACCGTGCGGCCCTGCGCCTGCGCCAGCGCCCGGACAGCGTCGATCTTCTGCCGCACCATGGCCGGCGGCTCGCCCCACGTCAGGTAGACGTCGCAGTGGCGGGCCGCGACGGCGAGCGCAGGGGCGCTCGAGCCGCCGAAGTAGATCGCGGGCACCGGATCGGGCGGCGCGGCCACCGTCGCCCCGACCACTGTGTAGTGCTCGCCGTCGAAGTCGAACGGCGTCGGGCCCCACGCGCCTCGGACGACCTCGATGAACTCCGCCGTGCGCCCGTACCGCTCGTCGTGGCTGACGTGGTCGCCGAACCGGCGCATCTCCAGATCGTCGCCGCCGGTGACGATGTTCAGCAGCAGCCGGCCCTGCGAGTGCCGCTGGTAGGTCGCGGCCATCTGCGCCGCGAGCGTCGGGGACACCAGGCCCGGGCGGAACGCGACCATGAACTTGATCCGCCGCGTCTCGCGCAGCAGCGCCGCGGTGGTGATCCATGCGTCCTCGCACCAGGTGCCCGTGGGGGTCAGCATGCCGTCGAACCCGAGATGATCCGCGGCCCTCGCGATCTGGGCCAGGTAGTCGATCGTCGGCTCGCGGAAGTTCGCCACCACCGCGCGGCCGGCGGCCGCGTGGTTGCTCCCGGCGATGTCCCGCCCGTCCCCCGAGGTGGACAGGAACCAGTGCAGCGAGATGCCCATCGGCCCATTATGTCTATCGATCGGCAAGACAAGACGCCCAGGTCATGCCTCCCTGCCTGCCGCAGTCAGTTAGCTGGCTACCTCATCGCGCTCCCGGAGGGCCGCCTCGATCGCCGACTCGACCCGCGCGTCCTCCCGGGCCTTCGCCTGCGCCCGGCGCCGTCGCGCGAGAACCAGGCCAGCTGCAGCGCCGGCGCCGAGCGTGATCACCAGCAGCAGCAGGGTCCACGGGATCGCCCAGGCGCCCGCCGAGGCCTTGACTGCGGAGAGCGCGGTGGTCGTGCCTACCGCGTCGGTCAGCAACGGCGTCAGAGTGACTGTGGCGCTCAGCCGGAGCGCGGGGGCAACGCCGTCGATCGGCACGGACACCGCCCACGTATCGCCGGGAAGCAGCACCGGGCTGTCGGCCGGCGCATCGCCCTGCACGCGCAGTCTCCCGAACGGGCCGCTGATCGCGACATCCTGGCGCGCCGAGAGGATGACATTGCCGGTGTTGCGGATCGTGTAGCTGACGTTGGCCTCGCCCTTGGCCAGCGGGTTGGCCGTGCCGCCGTACTGCACCGTGAGGTTCTCGACCGACAGGCCCGGGGCCAGGTCCCCGCCGACGCGCAGGCGGATCCGGACGGCCAGGCGGCGGTCGACGTTGAAGCCCGCGGTGGCGTCCAGCGATGTCAGGGACGTCACGATGCCGCCGAGGTAGTCCCCCGGCGGCGCGTTGTCCGGGAGGGCCAACGTGAAGGGGACGTCGACCGACTCGCCCGGCGGGACCCGCACAGTGCTCGCCGATGCGTGCACCCAGGAGCCGATCGCTGCCGGCTGCGCGTCCCCGGCCGCGAGATCCAGCTGGCCGGCGGCGGATGTGAAGCCGTCGGCGGCGTACACCGCGAGATCGATAGGGGCACTTCCGTGATTCACGACCACCAGTGCGTCCTGGAGCGAGCCCCCAGGATCGAGGGCATAGCTGTAGTTCTGCCGCTCCGACCCGAAATTGTTGGCGGCTGTCCTGACAGCCCATGACACATCGCCATCAGCCGCCGACGCCGGCGCCGCACCTGCGGCGACGAGGCCGACACCGGCCAGCAGCGCGACCAGGGCCATCCCGGCAAGGGTGCGAGGGCGTGGGGTTCGACGTCGTCGGAGCAAATACATGATGGGTCCTCAGTTTCAGACTGCATGCTGTGGAAGGACGGGCGGGGCGGGCGCTACTGAGCGCCCACCCCGCCGTGGTCGTTCTCTGGGGATCGGTCAGCTCACCGCGGTGATGGTGAGGGTGGACCGGTAGTTGCCCTTCTCGACCGAGTCGGGGAACTTGAGGTCGAGGTCCGCGCCCAGCTGGGCCTCGCCGGTCGGGTGCCCCTGCGCCGCGGATCCGAGAACCCGCGAGACGGAGAGGCCGTCGCCGTTGTCGTACCCGGAGTCGATGAACGACCCGACGATGGCTCCGCTGCCGGAATTGATCACCTTCGGTGTCCAGCCCAGGTACTTGCCGGAGAAGTGCTTCGGGCCATCGGTGAAGTCGCTGGCCTGGCCGCTGACCGACCACGGGGCGTTGGCCTTGCGGGTATCGGTGACGGTGATCGGGTTGATCTGGCCCGATGCCTGGAAGTACGCGCCCTTGTCCTGGGCGGTACCGAGGTTGACCAGGCCGTTGCCGCCGTCGATCGACCAGCCGAACTCGCCCGGCGCGCTATCGGGGACGTCGACCTGGAGCTCCTGGCCGTTGCCGTGGTAGGGGAGGATGACGACCTTGTCGACGGTCGAGCCGACCGGCTGCGCCGCGGTGGCGCCGCTGTCCGGGCCGCACCAGGACACGTTGCCGAGCTCGACCGCGGCGTTGGGGCCGGCGCACGTGCCGCTGCGGATGTTCTCCACGACGAGCTGGTCGTGACGCACCTCGACCTTGACGTAGGTGCGCACGTGCTCCTGGTCCTCGACCGAGTTCTGCTTGTGGTTGGTCGGGTTGAGCGGGTCCGGCCCATAGTTCGGGTCCGTCGTGACCGGGTCGCTGAGGTCGTAGTACTTGGAGCCCGAAGCGGAGTTCGCCGTCACGTAGATGACGCCGCCCTCGCCCTGCTCGACCTGCGCCGCGCCCGGCTGCTCGTCGGGGTTGGCCTTCTGGCCGTTCTTGAGCTCGTAGCTGCGCGAGTAGCTGTGGTCGTGGCCCTGGAGCACGAGGTCGACGCCGAGGTTCGAGAACGCCGTCGGGAAGTCCAGGCGACGCTGCTTGTTGTCGCCGTCGTTCGCGTGCGCGGCGGGTGAGTAGATCGAGTGGTGGTACACGAGGACCGTGTACTTGGCCTCACCGCCATGGGTGTTCACGACGTCGGTGACATACGCGACGTGAGCGGTGTCGGCGCCATTTGCATAGGCATTGCTGTTCAGGTCGATGAACAGCACATCCTTGTAGATGTACCAGTAGTCGCCGCCGGACTGCACCGCGGCGTTGCCGGCGTAGTACGGGGTCGAGCGGTCGGTGTTGGGCGTCCAGAAGTGCTGCTCGTACGCCTTGCCGCCGACGTCGTGGTTGCCGATCGTCGCGGCCCACGGGTACTGGCGGAGCTTGTCCGAGGCGAGGAACGCATCCCACTGGGACTCGGTGTTGGCCGTCTCGACCTGGTCGCCGCCGGATACCAGGAGCTCGGCGTTGGGGTTCGCGGCCAGCGACACATTCAGCGTGTCGGCCCAGCCCGCGGCGTCCTTCTGCACGTTGCCCGAGGAGCCGATCTGCGGGTCGCCATAGAACAGGAAGTCGAAGTCGCCCTCGAAGGCCTGGGTCTTGAACGCATACGTCGGGGACCACGCGCCCTCGACGCCGACCCGGTATGAGTAGGCGATGTTCTCCTGAAGGCCGTTGACTGTCGCGTGGCCGTTGAAGCCGCCGTTAACCGCATTGGCCGCGACGGTGGCGGCGAAGGTGAGGGCCCCGGCCGGGAACACGCCGTTCAGGACGGCCGATGTGGGCGCGAGCTGGACGACCTGGGCGGTGTTCGCCGAGGCGTACCAGGACACAACGCGCTGCGACTCGGTGGCTCCGACGCCCAGCACGATTCCGGTGAGCGCGGCCGGGGTGTCGGCATGGGCCGCAGGCAGGCCGCCGCCGACCATGACGGCGACTCCCATGGCGGTGGCGACGGCGCCGGCGGCAATTCGGCGCCGAGCCAGCCCGGGTGGCTGAGCAGATCTGTAGATCCTCATTGAGGTCCGTCCCTTTCCAGTACGCGGGAGTAAGCGGAAGCGTTGCTCAACTTCTCGATAGCGCATGTACGCCGGGTGAAATCGCAGCGCACACGCCCTGTCGAGTAACGGAAAGATGTGCGGGACCACAGATTCCGGCCTCAAAGGCCCATGAGCCGCTGGACGAACCAGATCAAGCCCATGGTTGTGACACTGGCCGCGATGCTGCCGGTCACCCATAGCCCGGTGGCCGGCGATCGGCGGCGCAGCACCGCCAGCACGGGGAAGATCGCGGCGATGATCGTCAGCTGGACGGTCTCGATGCCGACGTTGAACACCAGCAGCGACGAGAGCAGTCGCCAGGAGAACGCCTCGTCGATACCCAGGGCGCCGGCGAAGCCGAGACCATGGACGAGCCCGAAGCAGAAGACAACCGCCAACCGGGCCCAGCCCGCCCGGTCAAGACTCAGGTGGCTATCGCTGGCGCCATCCAGGTCATCGGCGTGCGCGCCGCGGCGGTACAGCCGCCAGAGGTACCACCCAGCGACCACGGCAATGGACAGCGCGATGATCGGCTCGACGACCGATGCCGAGACATAGACCAGGCCCAGCGCGGCGAGGACGAATGTCACCGAGTGCGCGAGGGTGAAAGTCGTGGCCGCCAGGACGACCTCCCTCAGGCGGCGCGACCCGGCGATGAGCGCGAGCAGGAACAGGATGTGGTCGAGGCCGGTCAGCAGGTGCTCCGCGCCGAGGCGGAAGAATTCCCAGAACCACTGCGCGGGCGTCTGATCCGTGGAGAACGAGGGATGCTCGGCGTCGAGGACGGTGCTGCCGGACCGCAAATCCAGCTCATAGGTGACAATTGTCTTGGTGTCGCGGACATACGTCTCGGAATTCGGGAACAGCTCGCTGCGGATCTCATGCACATCGGTCGATACCTGGCACTCGAAGTCCAGAACCAGAACGGCGTACGGCACGCCCTCGCGCTGCTCCATCCTCACGCCGTCCGCCGGCGTGGGATCGCATGGCCTCCCGTCCGCGGAGATGCTCAGTCGCTCGGTGACGTAATTGCCCACGGCGGCAGAATGGCTCTTCAGCACGGCGGCCTGCCGGTCGGCGTCGCCGCCCTCGAAGGCCGCCGTCCCTTCCCGGAACAGCGCATCGTCGTCGGCGTAGTCGGCGGCGGACACCACCAGCAGGTCGTACTCGAGGCCGAGCTCGGCTTGGACGTGCTGGCGACCCGGCGAGGTCACGTCGACGTAGACCGTCGAGCTGAAGCCGTGCGCGCCGGCGGGCCACGCGCTGGTAAGCACAGCCACCGCGATCGCAACGGCGAGCACGATGGCGCGGGCGCGCGGCGGTGCGACGTTCGGCATAGGGCTCCTCAGCATCCGGGCCAGCGCACCGTGCGCGGCGCAGATGAACAGGCGGCAGACAGTCGGGGGACCGCAGCGGAACCCGGGAGGAAGGACGAGCGGCGAGATGCCCGATCGGGCGGAGCGCCGGCGGGCATGAGGTATCAAGGAGGCCGACTCCCGCCTAGGTAAAGGACGTCGTCCCGTGCGCCCGCAGTTCCGGTCGGCCACCGCGCTTGCCGCGCTGGTCGTTAGCGTGCTCATCTTGTCCGGATGCAATTCCGCCGAGGACTGGTCCGAGCCGCACGCCCGGCCCACCGCAGTGGGCTCGTTGGGCCCGGGCTTCACCGACCCGGCCGCGCCCCCGTCGCCGGAGGCCACAGTGACGCCCGAGGCCGGCTCCTGGAACGGCGTCGCCCCGCCCGAGGGGTACCGCGTTGTGCTGCTCACTGCCGGTGGCGACGACGCGACCGCAACTGTCGCCAGCGCCGTGACCGCCTGGGCGCACGAGGCGAGGGCCAGCCTGAAGACGGTGACGGCAGGCTCCGCCGCCGACTACCTGCCGTCCATCGACAGGGCGATCGCGCTCAATCCGGACCTGATCATCACCGCCGGCAATGACCTCGTCGATGCCCTCACGGCCGCGACGCCGCATCATCTCGACCGGCAGTTCCTGGTGATCGGGGCCGAGTTGGCCGAGCCCACCGGGAATGTGACCGCGGCCGACTGGGTCGGCGCCTCCTTCAGAGGCGAGGGCCTGGGCATGTCCTCGACCTACGACCCATCCACGTTCACCCCCGAGCGGGCGGGCCGGGCCGTACGCGCCGGTGTCGCCGCGGTGCTGCACAACGTGACCGGGATCGTGATCCTGCTCGACTGACCGGGCGCCTCGTCTGTGCGGCGCATGAACCGCGGCTGCGGCCCGCCCGTATACAGGTTATGGACGTCGTGATGCCGGCGGAGCAGCTCCGTCAGGGCGATGTGTTCAGCGTGCCCGGCGTGGTGGTGCGGGGCCCCTTCCGGGTTCTCCGGGCCGCTGCGATGCCGTCAATGATGCGGATCGCCATCTGCGAGCCCGATGCCGATACCGCCTACCCCTTGAGCGCCGGCCAGCTGAAAACCGCGCGATCGCTCATGCTTTGGCGCCAGGTCCCAGTCGTGGTGCACGAGCGGAACCGCTACTGAGCCGGCGCTGCTTGGTCGACCATGCTGAGCAGGACGATGTGCTGGTCTCGGTCGGCAATGGCGAGGATGTCGCAGTCCAGCTCGAGCGGGCCGACGACGGGATGCACCATCGTCTTCACCTGATGCCGCGGGAGAACGACATCCCCGGCCGCCCACAGCGCCTCGAACTCCGGGCTGCACGCCCGAAGCTCCGCGATCAGCTCCGCCAGTCTGCGGGTCGTCGGGATAGCGGGCCACGCCCGCTCATAGCCATGTTGGCACGGTCTATCCCTGGTAGGCCCGGCGCTCGGGATCCGATCAGCGGTGGCTGGACCCGCCCATGCGACGGCGACGCGCAGCCGCCGTGGGGCCGACGCCGGCAACCAGCAGCAGGCCCGCCGCGGAGCGCCTGCGCTCGCGCCGAGGCCGCACGGGAGAATGCCCGGGTGACATTGAGCGAGATCGGCGTTCAGGCCGTTGTCCTGCTGGTACTGGCCGCGTTCCTCGCCGGCTGGGTCGACGCCGTGGTCGGCGGCGGCGGCCTCATCCAGCTCCCGGCCATGCTCCTCGTGCCGGGCATCGCCCCGATCAGCGCGTTGGCCACCAACAAGCTGGCGTCCTCGTTCGGCACGACCACCAGCTCGATCACCTACTACCGACGGGTCCACCCCGACCTGCACACCGCGCTGCCGATGGCCGCTATCGCGCTCGCCGGGTCGATGCTCGGGGCGCTCGGCGCATCGATCCTGCCCGGCGATGCGCTGGTCCCGATCGTGTTGGTCGCGCTCGTGTCGGTGACGGTCTACACCCTGCTGCGGCCAGCACTGGGCGGGACCACGTCATTGCGCTTCACGGGCCGCCGCCACTTGGCTGCAGCCGCGGGGGTGGGCCTTACCATCGGTTTCTACGACGGCCTGATCGGGCCCGGGACCGGCTCGTTCCTCGTCTTCGGGCTCGTATCCATCCTCGGCTATGCATTCCTCGAGGCGAGCGCGAAGGCCAAGATCGTCAACCTCGCCACCAACATCGGCGCGCTGATCATCTTCATCCCACAGGGCGCGGTGATCTGGGGCCTCGGCCTGCTGATGGGCGCGGCGAATGTCGGTGGCGGCTACCTGGGCGCACGCACGGCCGTCGCCCGCGGGTCGTCCTTCGTGCGGATCGTGTTCCTGATCGTGGTGACAGTGCTCATGATCCGACTGGGGTGGCAGGAGATCAGCCGCCTGACGTGATGCCGGTGAAATTACCGCTGTTCTCCCAGCGGCATAGCGACTCTGATACGGCGCCGCCAGGAGACGGAGCTTTCGACGGTGGCAGCGGCAGGCGAGGCTGGTGGGGCTGGTATCGCCGCCAGGGCACGCTGCCTCTTGGCGAGGGCCGACCGCTCACAGCCCGGCTGTCGCAGCCAGCGCGACTGACGAATACATCCGACAGCACACGCGGCCACCGATGAATTGATGCCCGCAGTCCTTCCCGTACACCGCATCCGCCGATACTGTGCGCCGAACGGGCCGTTGATCATGTGTGCTTTCGGTAGGGAGTCGGCTATGGCCGCTGCGAGCCCCGCCGCCGTTCTCGCCGCGGTGGCCGCGTCCCGCCAGGACGACGGCTGGTTCGCCGCCCGCGCTCTGCTCATGCTGCATCCCACGCCCGGCCCATGGCGCGATGCCGTCCCCGAGATAGGACGGCTTTTGGCCGGCCAGCCCGGGGCGACGCTGCTGGCGGCGTTCGCCGAGGTGCCGGCCGCGGCCGTCCGCAGGCTGGTGACGCTGCGCGCGATTGCGACCGGCATTGCGTTCGACGGCGAGGACCGGCCCCCGTGGATCGACCTGCTGGGCGTCTCGGAGAAACAGGCGACCGAGGCCGCACGGGCCGCCGCCGCGACCCTCCGGGCGGACAATGACGAGGCGGCGATCTCGGACCTGCTCGCCCAGATCTCCGTCGCCACCAAGGGGCGGCGGCGCGCGTTGTTTGACCGGCTCGCGATCTCGTTCGCCGGCGGCCACCGGGCCGGCGCCGAGCCGACCGGCACCAACGGGCAGCAGCAGTCGGGCGACCCGACGTCAGCGCTCGAGGACTTGATCAAAGGAGTCGACCGCTTCATCCCGCCACCCGGCTCGC
>JAOPVO010000004.1 GCA_025966155.1 Pseudonocardiales bacterium | reverse complement strand
AACATCGCCGTCGCTGAGACAACACCCAGCCAGCCCGTCGCGCAGCAGACCTACTCCGTCGCGTCGGCGTCGGTGGCGATCACCGCGCAGCCCAAGGGCACCGCGGTGACCAACGGCCTGCTCGAGGTGAGCCGCGGCACGGGGTGGCCGCTGGCCAACGCCAACATCCAGGTCGTGGCCGCCGCGCCTGGGGCCGCGGGCGTGACGATCACCGCCAGCAACTCGGGTCAGCTGACCTGGAACGACCCCAACTTCCCCGCCGGCAATGCGCGTCCCGGCGTCTACAAGATCCGCGCGACGCTCACCGGATTCGACGACTCGAAAGTCATCAGGGTTACGGTGCCGCTGGCCGGGGGCGGTGCTGTCACCTTCGCCAATGACGACGCCCCCACCGTTGCGGCCAATGCGATCCTCACGCCCTACAGCGCCATCACCATCGCCGTCGTCGACATCGCGGGCAACGCCGTCGCCAACGCCGACGTCACGCTGAGCGGTACCACCATCGCCTCGACGCGGAAGTCGCCCACCACCGGCGACAACAAGGTGTCCTTCGACAGCCTGTCGACGGTGCCCACCTACAGCGCGACGATCCGAGTGCCCGGCTACAGGTTCACCGATCTCACCCCGCAGACCGCGAATTGCGTCACTAGCCTGGGCGGCGCTCAGGTCGGCGTGGGCTACACGCTGACCTCCGCGACGCTCAAGGCACCGGGGAATGGCGACGTGGCGACCTGCTCGATCGTGCTGACGCCGCTGGGCAGTATCACCGGGATCCTGCGCGGGAAGCTGCTGGCCGCCGACCCCACGCTCACCGATCTGTCCGGGTCACAGGTCGTCGCCCGCAAGTGCACGGAGGCGGCGACGGCGGCGTCGGCGATCACGCCCGACTGCACGCTCGCGGCCGGGGCCGCTGGTCAAAGCTTCCAGACGATCACCGGCAGCAACGGCGCGTTCGCGATCACCGGATCGACCACCGCGCCCGGGCTGGCGGAGGGGTACTGGCAGATCACCGCAACAACCAATGGCTACCAGACCTATGTTCGCGGCGTCCCTGTACTCGAGCAGGCCGCGCCGACCTGTGCGGGGACCCTGAACCAGGCCGCGGAATGCGTGGCCCAGGTCGACAGCCTCAAGGTGCTGCTCACATTCACGCTGACCGATTCCCCCGGTGTTCCGATCACCAATGCGGTCGTGACCCTGCGCCGGCTCGACGGCACCGTGCTGGCGACCCGCGACCACTCGGTGGCGCCGGTCACGGGCCAGCCGGCGTGGACGAACTCCTACGCGTTCGCAGATGTCGACCCCACCACGTACTCGCTGTCGGTCGTCGCGGCCGGCAAGGCCCCGCTGAACGTCAACACGATCACCCTGACGCTGGGCCAGACGACGCAGACGTACCCGCTCGTGCTGGGCAGCACGGCCAACGGCATCAGCGGCGGTGTGTACGGCCAGAAGCCGGGCGGGTCGACGGCGCCGCTGGTCGCTACTGTCACGATCAATAGCTCCCAGACCGTGCTGACCGCCGCGAACGGCACCGATGGGCAGCCGATGCAGGCCCTGACGACCGTGAGCACGCCGGCCAACGCCACCACCGATGGCACGTACCACATCCTCAATGTCCCTAACGGCACGTGGTACGTGCACGTGGTCGCCGATCAGTACACGTCGCAGGTCCAGTCCAAGGTGGTCAGCGGCGGATCGCAGGAGCTGGCGAACTTCCAGCTCACCGCCGTCAACCACCCGGTGGCCGTGAATCTGGTGTCCACCAATGGGTTCGACCTCACGGGCGCGACCGCCGCCCTGTCGGCAACGCAGACCTGCGCCATCTCGACGCCGGACGCGTCGGCGCTGACGGTGACGCTGGTTCGCCCGGGCGGCGCGGGGACCACCTACTCCGGGTCCTTCCTGAGCCAGCTCCCCGGGACCTACTACGTGCGCGTGGCCCAGCCAGCCGGCCACCTGGCGCCGTCCCAGGACTGCCAGTCCGTCGTGATCCCCTCGGCATCCGGCAGCTCCCCGCCTGCGGCGGCCGCGTTCGAGGTCACCGAATACCGGCTGCTACTCAAAGTCGCGACGGACCCGACGGCCGGCAGCCCGGCCAACGTCCCGATCGCAGTGGCCGGCGCGACTATCGCGTTCGCGCCCACCGTCCCCGCCGCCGGCGCCGCCGTGGGCACCACCTATAGCGCCTTCGTGTCCAACGACCACTACGACATCACGGCCACGCCCGATCAAGCGACCTATCCGGATTGGCCCGCGGTGACGAAGACCATGACGGCCTATGCGACGTCGACGCCTTCTACGGCGGGTGCGACCGAGACGATCACCGTTACCCAGCTGGCTAAGGTCACCGTGACGGTGACCCGCGACGGCGCACCCATCGCGACGGGCGACCTTCAGCCGACGGTGACCCTGACGGGGGGTACAGCGCCCGTCAGCAAGGCCACCGCCTCGGGCAAGGCGGAATTCACGCTGCTGACGCCCGGGACGGCGTACACCGCCTCGGCTTCCCTGTCCGATGGCGGTACCTATACCGTCGGGCCCTCGGCCTCGGTCACCCCCGCCGTCGGCGGCAATCCGTCGATTCCGCTCAACCTCGTGACGGTCGGCGGAGCGACGGTGGCCGTCGTGGCCGGCCCCGTCGGCGCGACGGTCGCCGCGGATGCGACGGCGACGGTCCAGCTCAAGACCAGCTGCGCGGCGGCGGCGACCGAGGTGCGCCCGGCCACCGCGGCGGACGCCCAAGGCATGGTTCTGTTCAGCGGCCTGCGCCCCGGCAGCTACGGCATATTCGCCAACTTCGGCGGCAACACGAACGACTGCACGCTGGTGACCGTCACAGTCGGCGCAATCGCGACGCCCACGGTCCGGGTGATCAACTACGGTTCCCTGGCCGTCACCGTCACCAGCGGACTGACAACGGTTGGCACGACGGGGACCGTTCAGCTGCGCACCAGCTGCGACCCAGGGGCCACGGACCTCCCGGGTGCCGGGTCGGCGCAGCCAACGGCCAGTGGGGTCGCCACTTTCCAGAACCTGGTCGCAGGCACTTACTTCTTCGTCGGGAAGATCGGCCCGCCGGGCAATCCGCGCATCAGCCCGTGCGTCTTCGCGGCCGTCACCGCCCGCGGCAGCGCCACCAGCGCGGTCGTGGTCCCCGAGGCCTGACCCGACCGCGTCTATGCGTCAGGCCGGCTGGCCGCCCGGGGTTTCTCAGTCCACGAGGTAGGCGACGGCAATGAACGCCAGCGCCGCGAAGAACAGCACGATCAAGGCGCCTACCAGGATGATGAGCCACCAATTGATCGGGTCCTCGATCTCCTGCGCGATGTAGACCGGCTCGGGCGCCGGGGGCGGCGGAGGGGCCGGGGCAACCGCGATCGGCCGGAGGTCCAGCCCGCAGCGGACGCAGACGACACCGGAGATCGGATTCGGCTCGGTGCAGTGCGGGCACGCCATGCTCGCCGCGATCGCCCGACCGGCGGTGCCCGGCAGCCGCCGGTGCGAGGACCCGTCGCCGTAGGCCGTGGCATCGGCGATGATGGCCGACTTCACCCAGAACAGCGGGAAGTCGCAGACTGGATTCGGGCAGAAGTCCAATGACGAGCGCGATTGCGAGTCGACCGGCACAACTGTGCCGCACTGCGGGCAGGTCACGGACTGGGTCGCGCGCGACCGCTGGACCGGAGCGGCCCACATCGGCGCCTGCTGCGGCGGGGGCGCGGAGTACGCCTGGGCGTAGGCCATCGGAGCGGCATAGGCCACCGGCGGCGCCGCGTAGGTGATCGGCGGGGCGTAGTCCGGGGGTGGTGCGTAGGCCGGCGATGGTGCGTACGTCGGAGGCGGTGCGTACGCCGTGGGCGGCGACATCGCCTGTAGCGCTGAGATAAGCGATGCCGAGGGCTCGGGCAGCGGCTCGGCCTCGATCCGCTCGACCGCCTCGGTCGGCGGGTCCACGGGCCCGGCCAGAGGCTGGTACTCGGCCGCGGGCTCTGGGGCGGCGAGGACCGCGGCGATGGGCTCGATATCAACGGCGGCGGCGGGCACGGCCTCAGCCTCCTCCGGTTCGGCGAAAATAGTAGGTTCGGGTGCCGAATCGGGCTCGGCCTTCACCAAATCGATGGCTGCGGGAGCAGCCGGCTCCGGCGCGGCCGGCTCGACGTCGACAGGCTCCGCTTCAATGGGCTCCGCTTCGGTGGGCTCGTACTCGTAGGGCTCGTCGTCAAGGAGTTCGGCTGTCACCACCTCGATGACCGTGGTCGGCGGGTCGACCTGCTCCGGGGGAGTCGCCTCGGCGGGGGCGGGCTCGCGAGCAGCCGGGGGCTCTGCCGGCTCGACCACAGCCGGAACCTCGGGCACGAGCGGCTCGGCCTCGACTCGCTCGGCCTCGGCCATAACCTCGATGGGCTCAGCGTCGGTCGGTGCCGCTTCGAGTCGCGCGACCTCAGCCAGCTCAGCCTGAACTGGCTCGGGCGGGAGGATCTGGACGGGCGGCGCGGCGACCAAGGTGGCCTCGATGGGTACCACGGGCGGTTTCGGATCGGTGATGCGCGGCGCGACGAAGCCTGGTGCGATGAACGCAGGAATCGGCAGCGGCGGCGGCGGGCCGACAGGGGCCGCGAGGCTAGGTGGTGCGGTGACCGGCGGCTGTGGGGCGCCGGGCGTCGCCTCGTCGTCGGCTAACGGCACGAACCGGCCGATCAGAGGGGTCCCGCGCAGCTCCGGCCATACCAGGGGCGGGCCATCGTCGACGACCGGCAGCACCGTCGTTTGGTCGGCGTCGGCGTCGGCGTCGGCGGCCGAGGCCGACCCGCCGAAGTGGCTGGGGCCATCGGGGCCGGTCGGCTTGGTCTCGGCCGGGGGATGCAGGTCGTAGACGGGCGCGGTCCAGTGGCCGGCTGCGTCGGGGTGACCCGGAACGGGCGGCCCAGGCACAGGGCCGGTCTGGGGGATCGGCTCGGTCATTGCGCTTGCACCCCACTCCGTACCTGGCTGACCGCCGCAATGTCCTCGCGCGAGGACCAGATCAGTCGCGAGCCGACGAACAGCTGCGCGCGCACATGCGCGGGAAGCTCATCGCGGACCAGGGCCACGAAGTCCTGCTCGGCGAGCCAGCCGGTGGTCTCGACCTTCATCTGGACCCAGGCGACGTCGACCGGCGCCTCGCCTGCCTCCCATACGCCCCCGCCGTCGATGACCTCGCACTCGCCGCCGGTGGTCATGCGCAGGAATTCCTCGATGCCCTGGCGCGTGCCGCGCCAGCGCAGCGATCGGGCGGAGCCGGCGACGATGTGCCGCTGAAGATCCTCAGGCAGCGATGGATCGACGGAGTCGACGCCGATCCATGAGCCGAGCCAGCGCACAACCTCGGGCGGGGCGACGGTGACATCGAGCAGATTGTCGATGTTGTCCGCGTTGTCGAGCATCGAGTCGCCGAGCTCCTGGAACATCGACACGAATCGGACGAAGAAGTCGCTGTCGAGCAGGCCGACGGGCAGCTGGTTGAGCAGCCACTGGGGGCTGCGCGAATTGTGGGCGACCGGCCGCCGCCCGGTCGGGCCGGACGGCCCGGCCAGCGACCCGCCATACATCGGGACCATCGTCACCGGACGACCACCTGATGCGCCGCGGACAGGAACAGCGACTGAGGGTCCAGGCGGATGATGTCCTTGCCGCTGCCCAACCGGCGGCCCTCACGCAGGTCGTACTCGAACAGCAGGACCTCGTCGACGCGCTCGACGCCCTCAACCGATTCCAGCAACTGGGTGACGGCAGCCGCGTTCAGATCGCGGTCGAACGGCCAGCCCACGCCGTCGGCTCCGCCGGTCAGGGGGTTCACGTACTCGGTGAGGGCATCGATAGCCCGCTGACGAACCAGCGGGGCCGGGCGCCCGGGTACGGCGAAGATCAGGGCCGCGACGCTGACGCCCTGGAAGTACGGCGTGCTGATCTCGACGGCGGTGCCCACGACGCGGTGCGCATCCAGATGCGTCCCGACGGTGGTCATGAGCGGCGCGGGGATAGCGAAGTCATCGAGGCGGTGATCGCGGGCGTGACTGCGGACGTTGGGCACGACCAGCATCCGGATCGGGCCCTGGCCGGTCACGGCCGGCAGGCAGCGGGCGCGGGCGACCTCGACGGATGACTCGAGGGTCAGCCGCTCGAAGTCGCTTGCCGTGACTGCGCGCTGGCCGGAGCGAAGCGACAGCGGACCGCGGATCTTGGCTTCCTGGACGGTCTCGCCATCGACTCCGCCAAGCGCCGGCCGGAGGTTCACGACGCTGGCGACGTAGGGCAGGGTCGAGCGCAGGGTGGTGATGGTCCGCGCGCCCACATTGCCGCCGCCGCCGCCGCCGTATCGGTAGCCCGTGACTGCGATCTGCGCGCCATCGCGGGGGATCCGGCCGTGCTGGCGCACCGACCCATCGGCGTAGCGCACCCGCGGGCCGAACCTCAGCTCGCCGGTGCCGTTGTCCCAGACCATGTGCGGGTCCTTGGGCCCGGACCGGCTGAAGTCCGCGACCTCGATCCATTCCTCGACGCCGTCGACATCGGTGATACGGACATTCTCGCCTTCGCTGCGCGGCAGTACCGGGAATTGCGAGACCGCGAACACCTGGCCGGGCCGGCCGTCGCTGCGCCCGACCATCTCGGGCCGGCCCTGCTGAGCGTGCTCTGCTGATGCCGTGCCGCCGACAGCCGCGACCGTCAGCGCCCCGATCCGCGGCGACTGCTGGTAGGTCGGCTGACCGGGCTTCGGGGCCAGCAGCCGGGCCCGGAGCCAGTACGCCGCGATGCCGCCCAGGGTCAGCAGCTCGGCCTCGGGCCCCACCAGCACGACGATGTCGCCGGCGCGGTTGAGCCCGCCGGTGCTGTCGGAGAACACCGGCAGCTCGACCCAGCCCTCGCCGTTCCAGCTCTCCCAGATCAGTGGCGGGTCATGCGGATCGACGCCGATGCCCTCGGCCTTCGCCGCGATCCCGAGCCGAAGCGCCAGCCCGGAGATGTCCTCGGCCAGGCCGATGTAGAGACCATCGCCGGCGGTAAGGGGCTCGGACCCGAAGCACAGGGCCGTGGAGCCGGCGAACCGCAGGTCGTCCCAGACATCGGTGATCCGGTTGCCGGCAGTGATCGTCAGCGCGCCGATCATGTCCGGAGGCGAGATCACCAGGTCCTGCATGGTCGCGAAGACCACGGGCTGCGACGCGCCGCCGGCTGCCTCCGCCTGCGACGTCGCGGTGCTGACCTCGGTGCCGGCCGGCACGATGATGGTCTGGTCCAGCACTGCGCTGAGCCAGAAGGTGAGCTCGACCCGGGCCACGGACGGCGGGAACGGCTCGACGCCGACCAGGTTGAGGAAGTGCACATAGAGCCGGTCGGGGACCTGATTGACCCGGAACAGCACCATCTCGCTCATCCAGGCGAACAGCTCGATCAGGGCGACACCCGGATCGGAGACATTGTGGTTCGTCCACTCGGGGGTATACCTCGGGATGAGCCGCTTGGCCTCGTCGACGATGTCCTGGAATGAGCGATCATCCAGATTCGGTGCGGGGATCGGTGCCATCAGCCCTCCTCATGCGGGATCACGTAGAACGGGTAGACGAGGTTGCGTCGGTCGTTGGTGGATTGCACGCGATAGGTCATCGCGATCCGGATCAGCGCATTGTCGTCGGTATCGACCGACGGTGTCACGCTCTCCAGGACGACCCGCGGCTCCCACTGGGCCACAGCATCGCGCACGGCCTGGGCAATGAGCCCGAGGAGGTTGGCCGTGACGGGCTCGAAGAGCAGATCCCAGATGCGGCAGCCGAACTGCGGGCGCATCAGCCGCTCGCCGGGCGCAGTCATCAGGATGACCCGGATCGACTGGTCGAGGTCCGCGGCGCCGTTGGTCAACGCTATGGAACCGGTGTGATCGACGTGCATGGGCCAGGCGAAGCCGCGGCCGATGAAGGACTCGTCATAGCGGGACGTATCGCGCCGAGTCCGGGGGATCAGCTCATCCATCAGTTGATCTGCACCATCCCGCCCTTGACTGCGAGGATGCCGCCGCCGTTGACCTCGCCCTTGGCTGTGGCCTTGAGCGCGAACTGCACGCCCTCGAGGTTGAGGGCCTGCGTTGCCGAGGTGACCCCGACAGCGCCGGTCGTGCTCTTGATGGCGAGCTCGCCCTGCGCCTCGATGGTGACCTTCTGGCCCTTGATGGTCACGTTGCCCAGGTCGTCGATGATGAAGCTGGCCTTGGCCCCGGCCTTGATCTCCACTGGGACGCCGTCCGGGACGGTGATCTGCACTTTGTCCTTGCCGACCCGCAGCATGTGGGCGTCGCCCTTCTCCAGCGAGAGACGCACATGCTGCTTCGCGGGGGCGGTTCCGTCTGAGATCTCCATGCGGTGGCCCAGGCGCGAGATCAGGCTGCGGGCGACGGTCTTATTCTCCAGCACGCCGTAGTCGGCCTGGGCGAGCATCTTGCCCTTGCCGCCGAACAGGCCGCCGATGATCACGGGGCGGCGGGTGTCGCCATCCTCGAACCCGACCAGGACCTCGTCGCCGATCTCGGGCATCACCACGAAGCCCCGATCCTCGCCGGCGCCGGCAGTGGCGATCCGGGCCCATGCGCTGGTGTCCTTGGTCGTCAAGCCGTTGATGAGGACCCGGATCCGGCCCATCCCCTCGGAGTCCCTGTTGTCCGTCACCGTGCCCGTGACGAGGCCGTGGTGGGTGAAGGCGCTGGCCGGGCGCTGGCCCAGCAGGTCCACCAGCCCGGTCGGCCGTCGTTCGCCGGCCGTGAACTTCGTGACGAAGCCCGCGGTGCCTGAATAGATGTGCTCGACCCGGGTGATGCGGTAGTTGCCGCTCGCGGGTCCTGCGTCGCCGATCTTGATGACGGCGCCCGGCTCGGCGAGGCCATTGGCGTCGATCGTGCCCCGCGCCGTGACCGCTGCTGCTGCGGCACGGCCGGACGCGGCCTCAGCGATCTCGTTGGCCTCCCCGGACGTGGCGACCGATGATTGCGTGGTCGCCGCTGCGACTTTCAGCGGCTTCGTTCCCAGGATGTGCTCGGCGAACAATCCATTCGTGATCGTCGCAGTGCCGGGCCCTGCCTTCACCGGCGCCGAGGCCGAGGTGATGGCCGCCTGCGTGGCGATAGACCAGCCCGTGACGGTGACGGCGGTCGGATGCAGCGCGCTGGCGCGCACACTGAATTCGTGGAGGTCGGCCCCCACCGACGCCGTCAGTGCCGGTGGGGTGGTCCTGGGCGCGACGAACTGGAAGGTCTTGCCATCGTTTCCGCCGACCCACCAGTCGAAGCCCGTGCGGTCGGCGATGTCCTCGATGAACTGCAGGTTGGACCCGGACTGGATCAGATACGGGAACGTGACAGTCGTCGCCTGGACGTTCTTGGCCAGCCCGGCTTCGCCCAGCACCTTGGAGACGACGTCGCTGTAGGTCGATTCCGTATACGTCGTCACACGGGAGCCGCGGCCCAGGGCCACGGCGGCGTCGTCGGCGGTGATGATGAGCTCGGTGACGGACTGCGAGCCGTGCTCGATCTGCGTGCTGGTGATGACGCCGACCATCAGCAGCTGACCGTCGTCGGTACTGACGCGCACCTCCTTGCCGAGCTCGAAGGTCGTGGACTTCGCCAGTTCGAATCCGACGTCGGAGAAGCGCAGCGTGATGCGCCCGACGAGGCGGATACCGCGCTCGACCCGCAGATTAGTCAGCTGGTCCAGTGCCGTCTGCGCGAGCGGAGCGCCGGCGACCTTGATGACCGGCGAGAGCCCGATGGGCATCAGCGGTCCAGCTGGGGGATCGACAGCATGCCGCCGGGGCGCAGCGCCAACGGGTCCTCGATGCCATTGGCCGAGGCCAGGGCTCGCCACCGCGTCGAATCGCCGTAGTAGCGCGCCGCGATGCGGTCGAGCGTCTCGCCCGGCTGCACGCGATGGACCCGGTGCGGGCGCGGCGTGCCCGAGGTCGGGTTCTGGGGCCCGAACGCCTTGGAGGCCTCGTACTGCTGAAGCTTGAGGTGCATCGATGCGCGCAGCGGAGTGCCGGTGGAGGAGAAGTAGGTGAACGTCATCTCGAGCTCGGCCACGACGGCCTTGAACGAATGGAGGTCGCCCCAGTGGAAGGTGACATACGGCGGGCGCACATTGTGCGTCGCCTCGTCGGTGCCGGGGATCGCCGGGTCGACGTCCATCAGCTCGAGGATCTTGCCGGTGTGGACCGTGACCGCGGTGCCGTCGCTGGTGGTGTCGAAAATCAGGTCGACGTCCATCCAGCTGGACCGGGCCCCGGCGTAGCTCAGCGTCTGGACGCCTCGCCCCGGCATCGGGTCCGAGGACCACTCGTTCTTGCGCCCGACCGTGAACTGCGACGGGTTGAAGAGGCATGGGATCTTGTCCCCGCCCTCGGTCTCGAGGAATGCCTTCTCCGTTGCCATCAGAACACCTCCGGCATGGAGCGGCGGCCGCGTCGCTCGAGCTCCACGATCACCCGCTCCTCGATCCTGTCGGCGACGCGCTCCACGAGCTCGTCGAGGAACTGCGCCGTGAGCAGGCTATCGGCGTCCGGCCCGCTGCCGCGCTCGGCAATCCCTCCCTGGTAGGAGTCGGCCCCGATGTCGAGTGCCCGGCGGATCACCGTGCCTTGGCCGAATCGCGCTGAGTCGTGGCTATGGGCATTCGGTGCGGACATCGGCGCCCCTCCTCCATTGTGCGTGGGATCGTGCCGAGGCTGGTCCGGCGAACTGCCGTTGCCGCGGAAGAACGAGCTGCTGCGACGTATGACATCAGAGTAGGCCGCTGGCGGCGCCTCGTTACGGACGGCCGCTTCCCGGAACATCTCGGCTGTGGTGTCGATCAGCGAGCGCCGGATAGTCGACGACAGAGCTGACGACGGCCGAGCCGGCGACTGCGCCCGTGCCGCCGGCAATGTCGCGTCGAGGGCCTGAGCCTCGATGCGGGCCGCCGCACCGCTGCGTGGCGTGATGCCGAGTCGCCGGGCCGGCGCGTGCGCCGATGGCGGCGCTACGGCATGGGACCTCCGGAGGATCGCCGAGGCCGACGCAGACGCGGGAATGCTGGGCCCCATGCGGCCCAGCAGGGAGCCTGAGACTGCCTCCGGCGCGCCAGCGGCGGCGAGCGCGAAGGCCGCCGCGGGTTGGCCGGGGGCGGCCCGGTGCGCCCTCGGCGCGCCGATGAGCTCAGAGCGGGCCGGGCCACCGCTGCTGGCGGTGGCTGCGAATCGGCGAATCGGCCGGACTGGGCGGGCGAGTGCCGCCGCAGACGCCGCCAGCGGGGTCGGACGCCCCGGCGATGCCGAACGGGACACCGGTGAAGCCATTGATTCCCTGGGCGAAGCCGATGCCGGGACTGCCGATGCAGCCGCCGACCGCACCGATGCTGGTTGGGTCCCTGATGCGGCCGCACGGGGCCTCGGTGCGCCCATCGAGGCCCGCGGGGAATCGGCGTCGTCGCCTCGGGCCCGGCCCAGCGAGGCGCCCCGCGCGGACCCGGATTGGACTGCGCCGGCGGCGACGGCACTCAGTGCCCATGGGCGGATCGCGTGGGGCGCGGCGGCCTCCGCGTGGGCGGCGGAACGGCGAATAGGCGCGTCGGCGCCATGCCGGGCGGCCAATGAGCCGGCTATGCGCATCTGGCTGACCGGCGGGCGGACGGCGGTCGCGACCAGGGATCTGCGGATCGCCCAGTGGGCCGGACGGGACACACCAGGCGCGCCAATCGCGGCCGCTGGCGTGCGGAACGTCGGTGTCCCCACGCGGCC
>JAOPVO010000356.1 GCA_025966155.1 Pseudonocardiales bacterium | reverse complement strand
CGCGGCGCTGGCCGCCTTCGAGGCCGCGGACCTGCGCGGGGCCTTCGCCGCAGCGGCCCGGGCCGCGCGGGATCGCAGCCGGGAACTCGGTGCGTAGGCACTCACTGTCCGACTTGTACACAGAGTGACTTTTGTGCCTCGAGTCGACCGGGTGGGGGGTCGCTCGGTGCACGATCCGCTATCGCATCCACCCCACCTGTACCGCTACTGTGCTTCAAGCACGTGCGTGTCCCGTTCGCCGGTGGGGAAGCCGACGCACCGACATGTGCCGAAGGTTCGGTGACGTATGAGCACGTCTGATTCAGCATCCAGCACGGCCGCGCCACGACCTCAGGGGCCGCAACGCTCCCCGGGTCCACAGTCGGCTAAGGCTGTCCGCCGTCCTGCCGCACCGACCTCGGTCGACGCGGGCTCGGCGGCTCCGACAGCCGTGCCCGACGTCGTGGAGAAGGCTGCGCCGGAGAAGGCCGCCACCGAGAAGGCGGCGCCCGACAAAGCGGTGCGCTCCGTTGGGCCCAGCGAATCGCTGGGCCAGGTCCGCTTCCTGACCGTCGCGGAAGTGGCGACGGTCATGCGGGTCTCGAAGATGACCGTGTACCGCCTCGTTCACGGCGGCGATCTGCCCGCCGTCCGGGTCGGCCGCTCGTTCCGCGTGCCGGAGCAGGCCGTGCACCACTATCTGGAGAACGCCTACATCGAAGCGGGCTGACGCCACGTCGGCGTCCGCCGGCGCCTCGGCATCGGTCTGGCTCGCCGGCACTGCGTCCGGCCCCAGCGTCCTGGCGCTCTGGTCGAGGCGCACGGTGTGCGCCTGTAGGCTCGCCTGCGATCCTCGCGCCCTGATCCAAGTCGGCGCGTTCTTATCTCGAATCGTTCGGTGAGGGTGTCGACATGGGCTCAGTTATCAAGAAGCGCCGCAAGCGGATGGCGAAGAAGAAGCACCGCAAGCTGCTGAAGCGCACGCGAGTGCAGCGCCGCAACAAGAAGTAAGCGCGTATCCGGCGCCGTCGCTAGCCATGACTGAAATGTGGGAGCGTCGCGTTGCCGACCTGCTGCGGGCCGCCCGCGTCTCACTCGAGGCGCGCGGCGCCGCCCCGGCGGGCGTGTCACCTGAGGCCGCCGAGCCGGCCCCGCTGCCGGCCTTCGATCCGCAACTGACGTCGGAGGTTCTCCTCCCGGTCTTCCGGCCCCTGTACTCCACCTGGTTCCGCGTCGAGGTTGTCGGCGCGTCGAACCTCCCGGCCGAAGGCGCGGGGATCCTCGCGGCCAATCACGGCGGCGGGCTCTGGGCGCTGGACAGCGTGATGACCGCAATCGCCGTCCATGACGAGCATCCGGCGCATCGGCACCTGCGGATGCTCGGGGCCGACCTCATCTTCCGTACCCCGGGGCTCCGGGAGGTTGCTGCACTCGGCGGCGTCACCCCGGCCCATGACGCCGATCTGGCCCGGTTGCTGGAGAGCGGCGAGCTCGTCGGCGTCTGGCCGGAGGGATACCGAGGCGTCGGCAAGCCCTACGCCCAGCGCTATCAGCTCCAGCGCTTCGGGCGCGGCGGGTTCGTGCGGGCGGCCCTGCGCCACGGCGCCCCGATCATCCCGACGGCGATCGTCGGCGCGGAGGAGATCCACCCGGTGCTGGGCAACGCCCCGCGGCTGGCCAGGGCGCTCAAGCTGCCCTATTTCCCGCTGACCCCCACATTCCCTTGGCTCGGCCCGCTGGGGATCATCCCGCTGCCCAGCAAGTGGCTCATCGAATTCTGCGCGCCGATCCTTACCGACAGCCTCGGCGCGGACGCAGCCGACGACCCGCGGATCGTGCGCGAGCTGGTCGATCAGGTCCGCACGGCCATCGCCGATTCCCTGAGCGCCCTGCTCGCCCGCCGCGGGAGCGCGTGGGGCTGAGGCCAGGCCAGCCGGCCGGCACACGGGACCGCATCCGGCGCACTGCCAGTCGGCGCGCTCCCACTGCCGCGGCCCCGAGGGCGCCGGCGGCGCACAGTCCCGCCGCACCGGCAGCGGCGATCCGCAGGGCCGCCGCCGCCGCGGCCCGTCCAGTGCGGAATTCATGCACCGCCCAGCCGGCCTCGCGGGCATCGAGCAGCAGCGCCGAATCGGGGTTGACCGCGTGCGGGTCCCCGACGCTTCGCAGCAGCGGCAGGTCGTTGACGGAGTCGGAGTAGGCGCTGGAGCGCGACAGATCGAGGTTCCGCTCGGCCGCCAGCGCCGCCACCGCCGTCGCCTTGGCCTGCGCGTGCAGGACATCGCCGACCAGGTGGCCGGTGTAGACGCCGTCGCGGGTCTCCGCCCGAGTGCCCAACGCGCCGGTGAAGCCCAGCCGCGTCGCGAGGATGCCGGCCAGCTCGATCGGCGTCGCGGTGACCAGCCAGACCTCGCGACCGGCGTCGAGGTGCGCGCGGGCCAGCGCCAGGGTCCCCGGCCAGATCCGGTCGGCGAGGGACTCGTCGTAGATCTCCTCGCAGAGCGCCACCAATTGCTCGACCGGCTTGCCGGCCACAAACGCCAGCGCCGACTCGCGCGCACGTCGGATCCCGGCGGCGCTCTCCCGTCCGGCGATCCGGAAACTCACCTGCTGCAAGGCGAAGGCGCCCATATCCCGGGTGGTGAAGAACCGGCGCTGGGCCAGCCCGCGCGCGAAGTGGAACATCGAGGCGCCCATGAGCAGCGTGTTGTCGACATCGAAGAACGCCGCGGATGACGGGGCCGTGGACGCCGTCGGCTGATCGGGCGCAGGCGCTGTGGGCGCCGTTGTCCGATCGGGCGGGGCGATGTGGTCCGGCATCGAATGGACCCTAACCGGCGCCCCGGGATACGCAGCGCGGTGCGGGCATCGGGGCGGAGGCGCGATGATGAAGATCCGCCGAACAGTGAGGATGGAACGGGACGTGGCTGCTGCCGATCACGAGGTGACGCTCATCACGCGGGTGAACTGCCATTTGTGCGAAGACGCAGAAGCGATAGTCGCGCGGCTGGCCGGTGAGCTCGGGTTCGGACTGGTCCTGCTGGACGTCGACGCCGATCGCGAGCGGGCCAACGAGTACTCCGATCGGGTGCCGGTGATTCTTATTGACGGTAAGGAGCACGGGTACTGGCGCGTCGAGGAGCCCCGTTTGCGCCGGGCACTGGACCGGTAGGCCGAGCGTGGATCGGGGACGTGGGACGGGTCGGTCGACCGGCATCCGACCGCGCGTTCGACGCCTTGATCCGGGCCGGCAGTTGGCGCTTTACCACAACGTCTTCCGATTTGTGAAGGCGGAGGCCGACGCGTAGCGTCCCAGCCGGCACGAGGGCTTGTAGCACACCGGATTTCGCCGGGTTCGCCGGGCGTATCCGTGCACCGCTCCCGTCGCCACCTCCGACCTGTTCGAGCTTTTTCTCACGGCACGACCTGTGCGTCCTCAGGCCTGATCGAGTGCGCCGACGAGACCGAGTGGGAGCCCATGACGCAGCATCGCAGCGCGGACATCGACCGCGCCGGGAAGCCCGTCGCCATGCGCCCAGGCATCCCCGAGAAGAACGTGCCCGAGGCGACGGTCGGGCGCCTCGCGGTCTACCTCCGGGCGCTGGCCGCCCTCCGCGAGCACGGCGTATCGACGGTGTCCTCGGAGGAGCTCGCCAGCGCTGCCGGGGTCAACTCGGCCATGCTGCGCAAGGACCTCTCGCATCTGGGCTCGTACGGGACGCGCGGCGTCGGCTATGACGTCGAGTCGCTCACCTCGCACATCGCCCGCACACTGGGCCTCACCGACGAGCACGCCGTGGCGGTTGTCGGCGTCGGCAACCTGGGCCGCGCGCTGGCCGGGTACGCCGGGTTCGGCGCCCGCGGCATCCGGGTCGCCGCGCTCTTCGATGCCGACCCGCGCCAGATCGGCGAGCAGGTCGGCGACCTCGTCGTGCAGTCGGTCGACGACCTCGAGTTCATCGTCGCCCAGCTGACTATCAATATCGCCGTGATCACCACGCCAGCCGGGCCGGCGCAGGAGGTCTGCGACCGTCTGGTCGCGGCCGGTGTCACCTCGATCCTGAACTTCGCCCCCTGCATCCTCAACGTCCCCGCGCACGTCGACGTCCGCAAGGTCGACCTCGCCGCGGAGCTGCAGATCCTGTCGTTCCACGAGCATCGAAAGGGCGGCCTCATGGCGCTGTCACCGAGCGCCGCGCTGGGCCTGGGGATGGTGCAATGACACGTGACCCCGCCGCGGGCAATGACGCCCAGGCACCCCATCCCGGCCAAGCAACCGAAGCCGGCCGAGCGAACATAGCCCGCGTTCGAATCGGCACCCGCGCCAGTGCGCTGGCCCGTACTCAGACCAATCACGTCGTCGATGCTCTGCGGGCGCTTGATCCCGGCACCCCGCTCGACATGGAGATCGTCCATATCGTCACCGAAGGCGATCGCAGCACGGCTCCGCTGGCCCAGATCGGCGGCACCGGCGTCTTCGTCTCCGCGCTCCGCGATGCCTTGCTGGACGGTCGCATAGATATAGCTGTCCACTCGTATAAGGACCTTCCCACGACGCCCGAGCCGGGGCTGGCCATCGGCGCGGTGCCGGTCCGCGAGGACCCCCGGGACGCGCTCGTCGCCCGCGACGGACTGACGCTGGGCGAGCTGCCCGTCGGGTCC
>JAOPVO010000346.1 GCA_025966155.1 Pseudonocardiales bacterium | reverse complement strand
GGTGTAGCGCGCGACCCAGCCCAGGTTGAACTCCTCCGTGCTCAGGCCGAGGTAGCCCCGGTAGAAGCCCTCCGCCGACTCCAAGTCAGCGACGCGAAGATCGGCGATGATGCGGATGGCACGCATGAAGTTCTCCTCGTGCGGGGTCCCGAGCCCCCGTGATGATTACCGCGATTGTGCCCGCCGAGGGGCCATACCGCCCGCAATGATCCCAGTCAAATCAGCGCTGCGGCGCTCATCCGTATCGAGATCATCGAGGGCTCAGTCGTCGGCTAGGACACTCCCTACGGCGTGCTGGGCCTGCCGGACAATCCCCGGGTTCGTGGCCCAGTAATACGGCAGTGCGACCACTGCCTGCGCCAGCGCCCAGCCCCGGCCGCGCAGCCAAGACGCGTCGTCGACATCGAGCGCAGCCCGGAATCGCTTCCGACCGGGCCGGTCGAGGACATTCCACGCGGGTTGGAGATCGCACGCCGGGTCTCCCGCGTTCAGGCCGCCGAAGTCGATGACGCCCGACAGCCGACCGTCGACCACCAGCAGATTGCCCGGGAGCAGATCGCCGTGCACCCATACCTCGGGCCCGGCCCAGGCCGGGGCCGACAGCGACTGCTCCCACGACGCAGACGCGGACGCGGCATCGATGCGGTCGCCGAGGGCGGCAAGGGCCCGCCGGACCGGGGCGTTCAGCTCGGTCAGCGGCGCCCCGCGTGCACCGCGTGCACGGGGCGGCGCGCCCGTCACCGGGACGGCGCGCAGGGCCAGGATGAAGGCAGCCAGATCGACCGCTGCCCGGCCCAGGTCGGCGATGCTGCCGTTCGCGTTGACGCCGGGCAGCCACGAGCACACCGACCAGGCGAACGGATAGCCCTCGCCGGGCGCCCCCAGCGCGAGCTGGACCGGCACAGCCAGCGGCAGGTGCGGTGCGAGCCGGGGCAGCCAATCCCCCTCCTTCGCCGCCTGGCCCGCGGCCCAGGCGATGCGCGGTAGCCGCACGCACATCGTGCCGCCGAGGCGGTAGATGTCGTGGTCGGTGCCGTAGGACTCCACGAGCTCGATCGGCAGACGAGCCCACTGCGGCTGCTGCGCGGCAAGCAGTCGGCGTACCAGGTCCACGTCGGTGGCGATCTCGTTCTCGTGCATGCGGCTGCGTGCCATCGCCCGATGATCGTCCACACCACGAGGGTTGGGTGCGGCATTCTCTATGCGACTCGAACGGCACGGGGGGCTGGATCAGGCCTCGGGCGCCCCGTGGAAAACGGCCTCGATGTTGTGGCCATCCGGGTCGCGCAGGAACACCGCGTAGTACCCGTCGTGGTACTCCGGCCACACCCGCGGCGCGTGCAGCACCTCGAGCCCAGCCTCGACCGCGGCAGCGTGGACGGCATCCACCGCGGCGCGATCCGGCGCGGAGAACGCGATGTGCAGCTCGCGGTCATCGGGGCGCATAGCCGGGCTCAGCCAGAACTGCGGCTGGCCCGAAGGACCGGCAATACCGACGATGAGGTGCTCCTCGGCCGTGAATCGCATGCCCTCGGTGAACCCCAGCGGCGCGAACACCCGGAGGTACAGCGCAGTCGAACCCGGCACATCGGCGACTTGGACTCCCACATGATCAAACATGGCCACACCGTAGAACGGGGCGCCGACAGAACCTCCCGCTAGCGATCCATCGCGGCGCGGATGATCTCGACCAACTCGCGCGGCCGGTCGCTCTGCACGGCGTGCCCGGCGCCGTCGACCACGTGCACCGGCGTGCCGGGCTTGCGCCGGAGGAACTCCTCGATGTCGTCGTCGTGGGTGAACAGCGACGCCCCGCCGCGCACCAGCGTCATGGGCGCCGTCGAGGCCGACACGTCGTCCCAGAGGGCGTTGAACCCGTCCGCAGTGCGGGCCGAGGAGTTGCGGGCCCGGTCGTAGCGCCAGATCCAGGTGCCGTCGTCGGCGGGGCGCGCGTTGTGGGCGACGCCGCGGGCCAGCGACGAACGCGAGCGGTGCGGCGAGGACTTCACGGCGGCATCGACCATGGCCTCGAAGCTCTCGAACGACTGCGGGCCCGATGTCAGGGCGACCGCGCCCTTCTGCGCGTCGTCGAGCTTGGCCACTCGCGCCCCGGATCCGGGGGTGACATCGACGATCACCGCGGCGCGGACAAGGTCGGGGTGCCGGGCGGCAAGGGCCATCGTGGTCATCCCGCCCATCGACATGCCTACTACGAAGACCGGCGCCGCGCCGTGGGCCCGGATCGCCGCCGCGGCGGCGTCGGCCAGCACCGGCGGGGAGTAGTCGCTGTCCGCGCGCCAATCCGAGTGCCCGTGCCCGGGGAGGTCGATGGCCAGCGCCGGCAGCCCGAGGCCGAGCAGGACGGTGTCCCAGGTGTGCAGGTTCTGGCCGCCGCCGTGCAGGAACACCAGGCTCGGCAACGGCTCGCCGCCGGACCCCGGAACATCGACCGACGATGCGCCGCCCCAGAGGACGGCGCTGACGCTCGTGCCGTCACCGAGCGGGACGCTGACGCGGCGCGCGGGCGGCGGGCCGTCGAACGGCACGCCGGCGTGGTCGGCGTTGAAATGCAGCAGGCCGAATTCGTCGTAGTCGGCGATGTCGAACTCATCGGCCGGATCGGGCATCTCGTGCGAGGCGACGGCGCTGTCGGACATCTCACTCCTCAGTGCGTATGGGGCGAGGCGCCCCGGACGGCGTGAGTCTGCCGCGCCGTCCGGGGCCACCGCTAGCGCAGTCGCCTATCAGGCGACGGACTACCAGGTGTCCCAGTGCATGAAGTTCTCCGCCGGGGGCCGCTTCGCTGGCTTGAAGTCGGTTCCCTTGGTGTACGCCAGCGGCGTCAACACGGCCTGCGCGACGGTGTCATAAGGGATTCCGAGCAGATCGGCGACCTCCTGCTCGCGCGTCAGGTGCATCGAGGTCCAGGCCGTGCCGAGCCCGCGGGCCCGGGCGGCGAGCATGAAGCTCCACGCCCCAGGGAGCACATTGCTCATGCCCCGAGCCGCGGAGGCCCGATCCGGGCCGGTGTTGCAGGCGATCACCAGCACCGGCGCGTCGCCCATGTGGTCCCCGAGGTAGTCCGCGGAATCGGCGATGCGCACGTTCTGCGCCTGCAGCTTCTCGTCCGGGACCGTGCGGTTGGCCGGGTAGCCCGCCGACGCCTTGTACTTGGCGAAGATCTCGCGGTAGATGCGCCCGATCTCCTGCCGCTTGGCGGGATCGGTGACGATGATGAACTGCATCGACATCACATTGGAGCCGGTGGGGGCCTGCAGCGCGAGGTCGACGCATTCGCGGATGAGGTCGGCGGGAACCGGACGATCGAAGTCGAGGCGCTTGCGCACGGCGCGCGTCGTCGACAGAACCTGGTCGGCATCGAGGCCGATGGTGTTGGTCACGCCCGGCAGCGTAGCGATCCGACGCGGGACCGCGGCCGCGCCTGCGATGCTGAGCCCATGAGCGAGATGGCCGTGAGCGTTCGTCCCATCGGCCCAGGTGACCACGATCAATGGGCCGTGCGGTTCGCCCAGTATCGCGACTTCTACGAGTACGCCCCCGATGCCGCCGTCGTCGAGCGGGTCTGGGGCTGGATCAACGACGCCGCGCACGAGACCAATGCCTTGGTCGCGTGCGATGGCGACGGAACGATCATCGGCATAGCCCACTATCGGCGCTTTGCCCGGCCTTCGTCGGGCACGAGCGGCGAAGCGTCGTCCGCTGGATCACCGCGGCCGACAACGCGACCGCGCAGCGGCTCTACGACGACGTCGCGACCAAGACCCCCTGGGTGACCTACGACCTCATGCCGCGCCCGTCCGACCAGGCCTGACGCCGCGGCTAGCGCTGGCGGCCGCGCGGCTTCAGCCGGCCGCCGGGCAAGGGCGGCGCGTCGGTGCGGTCGTCCGCCGCCCAGCCGGGAACCCGGGGGAAGCGCTCGTGCTGCTCCCATTGCGTGCGATACAGCTCGATCTCGTCGTGGCTTCGGCCCAGCAGGTTCCACCACATGACGATGCGCTCCTCGAACGGCTCGCCGCCCAGCAGCATGATCCGGCTGGGCGTCTCCGCCGACACGGCGAGAGTGCGGCGTCCCGCGCCGAGGTAGAGCAGCGACCCGATCGGGGCGTCGGCGCCATCGACCCGCGCCGTGCCGTAAACCGAGATGGCGGCGTACTCGAAATCGGCCTCGAGCGGGATGGATGTCGCGACGCCAGCTGGGATCGTGATGTCAACGCCGACCAGTGGCGTGTGGATCGTCCCGGCGGCGAGGTGGCCGGCGAACTCCCCCAGCACTATGCGCACCTGCAGCCCGTCCCAGGTGAACGTCGGCAGTGCGCGGTGGTGCTCCCACTTCGGGTCCATCTGACGGGCGGCATCGGGCAGCGCCACCCAGAGCTGCGTCCCGTGCAGCAGCTTCGGGCGGGCCAGCGGGGATTGCTCGCTATGCGCGATGCCGTGCCCGGACGTCATGAGCCCGAGGTCGCCGGGCTGGAGAACGACGTCGCTGCCGAGGCTGTCCCGATGACGGATGTCCCCGTCGAGCAGCCAGCTCACTGTCTGCAGGCCGGTGTGCGGGTGCGGCGGGACCTGCATCCCCGCACCGGCGCCCAGCTCATCGGGTCCGTAGTGGTCCAGGAAGCACCAGGCGCCGACCATGCGGCGGCCCAGCGTGGGCAGCAAGCGACGAACGGTGGTGCCCGGCCCGAGGCTGGCGGTGCGCCCGGGAGTCAGTTCGAGCTTCGGCTGCGCCGAGACGTCCCGGAGTCCGCCGCGCTCGATCATCGGCGGTGCGCTATCGAGGTCGCTCATACCGGTCCCCAACGTGGGAACGCTGGAGCCGATTCCGTCCCGCCTGCGCCAATATAACTTGCGCTTCATATGCTGGATGATGCATATTCGAGTCATGGACGACGACGTATGGACGGCGCTGGGCGACCGGAACCGCAGGGCGGTGCTTGACATCCTGCGCACCGGGCCGAGGTCCGCCGGCGATCTGGTCGCGGCGCTGGGCATCTCCCAGCCATCGGCGTCGAAGCACCTGGGGGTGCTGCGCT
>JAOPVO010000331.1 GCA_025966155.1 Pseudonocardiales bacterium | reverse complement strand
GATCGACACCTCGACGACGCGGATGCGCCGGCCCTCGCGGATCGAGCGGCTGGTCACCGTCAGCGGGATCAGCCCGATCGAGCGGAACATGTCGATGGTGAGGCGGGAGCAGAACAGGTCGGCGTCGGAGTCCATGACCTTCTGCGCCTCGCGGGCCACGAGCCCGCCGAGCATGCGCCCGTGCATCGTCTCACCCCACGGCCCGCGCGTCGCGGGCTCGGGGACGAGCGTGTCGCCCTCGGGACGGAAGAAGTACGGACGCGGTTCTGAGCTGCTCACTGGTCTCCCTGCGGGTATCCGGTCGTGATCGGTGGGCAGTGTTGCATCCGCTCGACGGAGCCCGCTAAGGGGATGTGGCGGGTGCAACGGGGCGGCGGCGCAAAATCACCAGCAGCGCCAGGCCGGCGACCAGCGCCCAGCAGGCCGAGCCGATGCCCAGCACGCTGACCCCGGACACCATGACGACGAAGGTGGCAACGGCGCCATCGCGCTGGGTGGGATCGGCGAGCGCCCCCGCCAGTGCCGCGCCGAGGGTCCCGAGCAGGGCGAGGCCAGCGACGGCCTCGATCAGCCCGGGCGGGGCGATGCCGGCGATCGAGGTGACGAGACCGGCCCCGCACCCGAGCACGATGTACGCGATGCCGGCGGTGACGGAGGCGATCCATCGGCGGTCGGGGTCCGGGTCGGCGTCGGGCCCCGCGCAGAGCGCCGCGCTGATCGCGGCCAGGTTGATCGCATGACCGCCGAACAACGAGCCCAGGGCGGTGCCCGCGCCGGTGACGATCAGCGCCGGCCGCAGCGGGGCGCGGTACCCGAAGGTCGACAGCACGGCCACTCCAGGGATGTTCTGCGACGCCATCGTCACGATGTAGAGCCCGACGCCGAGGGTGATCCCCTGGAGGTCGACGTGCGGGGCGACGACGGCCAGCTGCGGGGCCAAGGCGTCCGCGCGCAGCGCCCCGTCGTGCGAGATCGCGATGACGACCAGCGCCGTCGCGAGCGCGCCGGGAACGGCCCACTTCCGGGCGAATCGGGTCAGCAGCGCCCAGGCCAGCACCACCGGCACGGCCGCGGCCGGGTCGTCGACGACGGCATCGACGGGGGAGAGGCACAGCGTCACCAGGGCGCCGGCCAGCAGCGCATTGGCCAGCGCCGACGGGATCGCCGTCACCGCCGCGCGCAGCGCCGGGACGACGCCGGTCAGGAACAGCAGCGCACCGCAGATCGCGAACCCCCCGACGGCAGCGGCGAACCCGTCGTCCAGCGACCCGGTGCTGACCAGCAGCGCCGCGCCTGGCGTCGACCAGGCGATGCTGATCGGCATCCGGTAGCGCAGGCCCAGCCCGATCGCGGCCAGCCCCATCGTCACCGACAGCACGAGCAGGGCCGATGCGGCCTGCGCCTCGCCGGCGCCCACGGCCCGGACGCCGGCGAGAACCACGGCGAAGGAGCTGGAGAACCCGACGATCGCCGTGACGATGCCGGCCGCCACGGGCTGGGAGTAGGCGCTCAGCTGCACGCCAGAACCGTAGAGCGCCGCGCGGCGCCTCAGGCCATCAGGAGTCGACCAGGCCGGCCAGCACCGCCTCGGGCCGCTGCTGCTCGCCGGCGAACGCAGAGATGACCACGAGGACGCCGGTTATCGCCGGGATGACCCACTGCAGGACAGCCAGCTGCTTCTGGGCGGCCGCGACCGTCTCCGGTGTCGCTGCCTCTGGGGTCGTGGCGTCCTCGACCGGGACCCGCGTCTGGGCCGACACCTTTCGGCCCAGCAGCCGCGACCACCCGGTCACGGCCAGCGCCGCCGCAGTGAGGCCCGTCTTCGCCACGACCATCGCGGGAACCCCGCTCTGCGCCGCGATGCGATCCTGGTTGCCGATCAGCTGACCCACGCTGCCCACGAGATGCGCCCCGATCGCGGCGGCGTTCACGGGCGTCCACCTGTCCCAGCCGACGTTGCTGACCGCGCCGGCGCTGCGAGCCGAACCGGCCTCCCGGGAGGCGGCGTTGAGGGCCACGGCGTTCGCGAGGGTCCCGCCGAACCAGGCCGCGAGGCCCACATCGTGCAGGGAGCGTGAAACGGTGTTGGTCGAGTTGTTCCTGATGGTCATCTGCGTCCTCACTTCGGTTCTTGCAGGGCGTCGGGCTGTGGGCGGCGACAGCGTCGCTGCCGCCGCGGGCCCCCTGCCCAGGGGAAGGCCCAATCACGCCCAGGAAGCCGTAACTGCGCCCTGCGCGTGGTGTTGGATCGCAGCATGGATCTGCGCATCTTCACCGAGCCCCAGCAGGGCGCCACCTATGACCACATCGTGACGATGGCGCAGGCCACGGAACGGCTGGGGTTCTCGGCCTTCTTCCGGTCCGATCACCTCCAGGGCTTCTCGCGGATGGCCGCGGCCTCGCCGGTGGAGGGCTCGACCGATGCGTGGATCACCCTGGCCGGGCTGGCCCGCGACACCTCGACGATCCGGCTCGGCACGCTGGTCTCGGCGGCGACCTTCCGCAGCCCGGGCCCGCTCGCGATCTCCGTGGCCACCGTCGACCAGATGAGCGGCGGCCGGGTCGAGCTGGGCCTGGGCACCGGCTGGAACGAGGCCGAGCACCGCTCGTATGCGCTGCCGTTCCCGCCGCTGGGGGAGCGCTTCGACATCCTCGAGGAGCAGCTGGAGATCATTACTGGGCTATGGACGACGCCACCGGGCGAGACGTTCTCCTTCAGCGGGACGCATTACACGGCAACAGACTCCCCGGCACTGCCGAAGCCCGTCCAGTCGCCTCGGGTGCCGATCATCGTCGGTGGGGGCGGGCCCAAGCGCACCCCGGCCGTGGCGGCGCGGTTCGCCGATGAGTTCAACGCCGGCTTCCGCACCACCGAGTTCACCGCCGAGCAGTTCGGCCGGGTGCGCGCCGCGGTCGCGGCCGTCGGGCGCCCGGCCGAGTCGATGACGTACTCGGTCGCCCACGCGGTCTGCATCGGCGCGAACGAGGCCGAGCTCGCCCGCCGGGCCGAGCGGATGAACCGGACGGTCGAGGACCTGCGCGCCAACGCCATCGCCGGGACGCCGGAGGAGGTCGTCGAGCGGATCGCGGCGTTCGGGGCCGTCGGCGCGACCCGGCTCTACCTGCAGCTGCTGGATATGACCGACCTCGATCAGCTCGAGCTCATCGCCGCCGAGGTGCTGCCCCGCGTCTGAGGGGGCAGGACGGTTCCATGCCCCCTCACGTGCCGGACTCCGCGATCCCCGACGCCGCCGACGTTGTTGTGGTCGGCGCGGGGCTCGCGGGGCTCGCCGCTGCCGTCCATCTGCACCGTGCCGGCCGCGATGTCCTGCTGCTGGAGGCGTCCGAGGGCGTCGGCGGGCGGGTCCGCACCGATCGCGTCGACGGGTTCGCGATCGATCGCGGATTCCAGCTGATCAACCCGGCCTATCCGGAGCTGCTCCGCCTGGACGGTCTCGGTGTGCTCGACCTCGCCGCGATGGATCTGCGCGGCTTCGAGCCGGGGCTCCTGATTCTGACGCTGGACGGGGAATCGATAGTCGCCGATCCACGGCGCGACCTGCGGCGGCTCGGAGCCAGCCTGCGGGCGCCAGGCACCTTGCGGGCCAAGGCGGCGTTCGCGGCCTGGGTGGCACAGGTCGGATTCGGCCCGGCCGCGGCGATCCGGCGGGGCGCGGATCGCCCGCTGGCCGAGACCCTGCGCCGCCGGGGAGTCAGCGGCGATTTGCTGGAGCAGGTGGTGCGCCCGTTCCTGGCCGGTGTGCTCGGCGATGACGGGCTCGAGGACTCCACGCGGGTGGCCTCGATGCTGGTGCGCTCGTTCGTCCGGGGGACGCCGTCGCTACCGGCCGCCGGTGTGCAGGCCCTGCCGGATCCGCTGGCGGCGGCATTGCCCTCCGGCGCTATTCGGCTGACCGCGCCGGTGGAGTCCGTCGCGGCGACCTCGGTGCGCCTCGCCGATGGCACGTCGATCGCCGCCGCCGCGGTGGTGCTCGCCGTCGACCCCGAGACCGCCGCGCGCCTCGGCGGGCTGCCCGCGCCCCGGATGCGCGGGCTGACCACGTTCTACCACCGGGCCGACTGGCGCCTGGGGATCGAGCACCCGCGGCTGCTTCGCGTCGACGGCGCACGCCGCGGGCCGATCGTCAACTCCGCCGTCATGTCGGCGGCCGCGCCGACGTACGCACCGGCCGGGCAGGCCCTCATCGCCACAACGGTGCTCGGCGCCGACGGCAGCGCCGCGATGCTGCGCGACGTCACGACGCAGCTCGCCCTGCTCTACGGCTCGGCCGCCTCGGAGTGGGAGCTGCTGACGATCCGCCCCATCCCGGGCGCACACCCGATGGCGGCGGCCGGGTCGCCTATGCGCAAGTTGATAGCCGTCAATGGTCTGGTGATCGCCGGTGACCACCGCGATACCCCCTCGATCCAGGGCGCGCTGGTGTCCGGCCGGCGGGCGGCGGAAGCCGTGCTGGCCAGCGCGTAGCAACTCAGTACGCGGTAACTCAGTACGCGAGGGC